>CANQPH010000006.1 GCA_947625675.1 uncultured Acetatifactor sp. | reverse complement strand
TCAAATTCGTCCGCCTGAATAAATTTTTCAAAATTGGGGGTGGACAATCTCAGCATAATCTCCCCCATGGTAATCACTTTTGCCATTTTGCCTCTTTTCCGCCGCACGAGCGGCTTTCCATCTTAAGGGGCCCCGGCTTGCGCCAAGGCCTCTTATATTTGTTCCGGTGGCCCACCGGCTGCCCGGATTTATGCTGTTCCTAGGAAACCCACCGGCCGCCCGGATTTATTTTTGTACCAGATGCACGGCGAACCCGGCGATCTCTTCCGACAGATAAATCGCCTTCAGCCTGCCCTTGTCGTCATACTTGGCGCTTTCCTGATTGAAGGTGAAGCCCAGAACGCTCTCCAGATAATTCACGGCCCTCACGATATAGTTGGTCCGAATGGCGATGTGGCCATTCTTTCCAAGATACGGGCTCTTGGTCAATTCCACGGCGCTGCCCACGAACACGGCGGTGTTGCCCGGCTTCACGGGCATACCCAGCAGGAAGGAGAATCTGTTCGCCGCCTTCATGGCTTCTTCCTCATTCTCCATGTTGATGCCGATGTGGGCCAGTTCAAAGCCAAGCATAGTCTGCACCGCTTCTCTGGTCAGCTGCTCGATCTTATCCCATTCCCCGGCATTGATGAGGTCGCTGGGAACCATCCAGGAACCGCCGCAGGCGATGATCTTGTCATAATCCAGATAAGTGGTCAGGTTCTTGGCATTGATGCCGCCGGTGGGCATGAACTTCATGTTCACGTAGGGGCCCGCCAGGGCCTTGATCTTGGCCAGACCGCCGGACTGCTCCGCCGGGAAGAACTTCACCACGTCCAGTCCCAGCTCGATGGCCTGTTCGATGTCGCTGGGGGTAGAGGTTCCGGGAGTGATGGGAATCTCCTTCTCCATACAATATTTCACCGTCCTGGGATTCAGGCCGGGGCTCACCATGAACTGTGCGCCCGCCGCAATGGCGGCATCCACATGGGCCGCCGTCAGAACCGTGCCTGCGCCCACGCACATCTGGGGGAAATTCTCCGTCATGGCCCGAATGGCCGCCGCTGCCGCCGTCGTGCGGAAGGTCACTTCCGCACAGGGAAGGCCTCCTGCGCAAAGGGCCTTGGCAAGGGAGATTGCGTCCTCCGCATTGTCAATCTTCACCACTGGTACAATACCGATCTTGCTCAATTTCTCTAATACTGGATTCATCATGCCACCTCTCTGCGCCGCTTTTCGTCAGAATCCATGAAAACGGCGCAAACACGGACTCCTGTGGATCCCCTTATTCAGTTACCGATCCGCCCTCTAGGGACGGCTCAGGCTCCGATGATCTCCTTCACGCAGGCCGCCAGCTCCTCGCACTTGCAGTTGGCGAAGAAATACTTCTGAAACGCTTCTCCGGCCAGGGCGCCCCGCACCAGCTCCCGATCCAGCTTCCGGAGGATCGTCGCCATGTCCGTATGGGTCACTTCCTTCACCTGATCCAGGATCTTCTTGTTGCGCTGCTCCGGCACCACTCTCTCCGGCGGATAACCTCCGCCCCCGGGAGCCGCAAAAAGCTTTTCAAAAATATACTGCAGATTCAGCTCTCCGCCCCACCCGAAGTTCTCGGCGAAAGGAAGCGCCACGCAGTTTCCGTCATTCACCTGGGAGAACAGATAGGCGTCCAGGGGAGACTCGATGTGCCCGCACAGCACCTTCGGGAAGGAATTACACGCCAGCATGGCCCCTTCTCCGGTGCCGCAGCCGGTGATCACGTAATCCACCGCTCCGCTGTTTAAAAGCACTCCCGCCAGAATGCCGTTCTGCACATAGGTCAAGGAGTTGGGATCTTCCGCCCCGAACATGCCGAAATTCACCACTTCGTGCCCCATGGGCTCCACCACTTTTTTCAGGGTGGCGCAGATCAATTCGTTCTTCGCTGCCTGACTATTTTCATTGATCAATCCGATTTTCATTATAAATTCTCTCCTTTTTCTCGTGGAAATAGTCGCAGGAGCGGAATCGAAGCCCTCCTGCGACTATTATATTACGATTTTCCCTAATTGGCAAGGATTTTTCACCCGGGCTGCTTGCCGATGTAGGCCAGGATGCCGCCATCCACGTACAGGATCAGTCCGTTCACGAAATCCGAAGCCTCGGAAGCCAGGAACACGGCGGGACCCTGCAGATCTTCCGCATTGCCCCAGCGCTCCGCAGGAGTCTTGGCCACGATGAACTGATCGAAAGGATGCCTGCTGCCATCCGGCTGGATCTCCCGCAAAGGTGCGGTCTGAGGCGTGGCGATGTAGCCGGGCCCGATGCCGTTGCACTGAATGTTGTAGGCGCCGTATTCGGATGCGATATTCTTGGTCAGCATCTTCAGTCCGCCCTTGGCCGCCGCATAAGCGGACACGGTCTCCCGGCCCAGTTCGGACATCATGGAGCAGATGTTGATGATCTTCCCTTTCCTGCGCTCCATCATGGAAGGCAGCACCGCCTTGGTCACGATGAAGGGACCATTCAGATCCACGTCGATCACCTGCCGGAAATCCTTGGCGGACATTTCCACCATGGGGATCCGCTTGATGATGCCGGCGTTGTTCACCAGGATGTCGATGGGCCCTACTTCTTCCGTCACCTGTGCGACAAACTTCTGCACATCCTCTTCATTGGTCACGTCGCACACATAACCGTGGGCCTTGATCCCTTTTTCCGCATAAGCCGCCAGGCCCTTGTCCACCAGCGCCTGATTGATGTCATTGAACACGATGGTGGCCCCGCACTGCGCATATGCGGTGGCGATGGCGAAGCCGATTCCATAGGAAGCCCCCGTTACCAGCGCCACTTTTCCCTCCAGGGAAAATTTCTGCAAAAAATCACCCATAACAAATACTCTCCTTTCCATTTTGGATAAATTTTCTTTTATGATACCATTATACTCCGCAAAAATCACCATGTCCATTCAAATAACAATCAAAAGCTTGCAAATTTTGAACATTTCTGCTACAGTTCGCTCGTCCGTTCGGCCAGGAGCAGCTTTGGCTTAAAAGTTACGTTTAAAGCCCATATAAACGGAATATCGTTTACATGGGCTTCTTTTTTTGAAAATTTTCCCGGTTTACAGCTTGTTTTATAAGGGTTATTATGGTACAATAAACTCCAGAATCCGCCTGCTGCGCAGGCGCAGTGCTGCCGCACTGTCTGATTCTGTCGTTACCATGTCAGGTGAAATCAAATGCCCACTACGTGGGCGCTTGATTTCCTGCTGACATGGTATAATCCCATACAGGAACAACCGTGTTGCAAGGTGGTAGCCTCCCGAGCTGAAAAGAAGGGAGGTGATGCTGATGGATGTATACGAAATTTTAAGCCTTCTTTTTTTGGGCGGTACTTTCCTGATAGCATTGCTTACCTACATAGATAGTAGGAACGATAAGCGAAAATAAATAAGCCTACCTTGTTTAACTTGACCCGTTAGCAGGTAGGCTTATTTCCACCTGGGAGGTCAACCACTTTGTGGGCGGTTGTTTCCTGTATGTCTATACTATAGCATTTTTGGAGTAATTGTTCAAGTGTTTTTTCAAGAAAGAAGAAAAAGTGTTTTTCAAAAAAAAGAAAAAGAAAGGAAACCTCGTCATGAACAAAAACAGTTTTTCGCCGCTCCCGCCCATGGGCTGGAACAGCTACGATTACTATGACACCACGGTCAACGAGGCCCAGGTTCGGGCCAATGCGGACTACATGGCCGCTCATTTGAAGGACTACGGCTGGGAATATGTCGTGGTGGACATCCAATGGTACGCCCACGGAGCCGGTTCCCAAAGAAATCAGTATCAGTACATTCCTTTTTCCCGGCTGGAAATGGATGAATACTCCCGTCTGCTCCCGGATCCGGAACGATTCCCTTCCTCCAGGGACGGCGCCGGGTTTGCGCCTCTGGCAAGCTACATTCATAGCCTGGGGCTGAAATTCGGCATCCATATCATGCGGGGAATCCCCAGGCTGGCCGCCCATCTTCACGGCAAGATCAAGGGAACGGAGGTCGCCGCCGACGAGATCGCCGATCCCAGCTCCATCTGCGGCTGGAACCCGGACATGTACGGGGTGCGCAACCTGCCCGCCGGACAGGCCTATTATGATTCCCTCCTGGAGCTTTATGCCTCCTGGGGCGTGGATTACATCAAGTGCGACGACATCTGCAACACCAACCTGTATCCCCACAGGCCTTACTCTGCAAGGCACGAGGTGGAAATGCTGGCAAAGGCCATCGAAAAATGCGGCCGTCCCATCGTGCTCTCCCTCTCTCCCGGCCCCGCCCTGATCGAAGAAGCCTGGCACTATGAGACCCACGCCAACCTGTGGCGCATCACGGACGATTTCTGGGATCGCTGGGATTTGCTGAAGGATATGTTCCGGCGCTGCGAACTGTGGCAAAACCACGTATCGGAAGGATGCTACCCCGACTGCGACATGCTGCCCCTGGGCGCTTTGGGCAAGGGCTTCGGCCATGAGAGGCAGACCAATTTCACCCCGGACGAGCAGCGCACCATGATGACCCTCTGGTGCATCTTCGGCTCTCCTCTTATGCTGGGGGCGGAGCTGACCAAGCTGGACAAAGAGACCCTGGCCCTTCTAACCAACGAAGAAGTGCTGGCCATGCGCACTCCCCACTGCCGCCCAAGACAGCTTGTGCGGGATGACAAACAGGCCGTCTGGGCCGCCCAAAATGCGGATACCGGGGCTTCCTACCTGGCGCTCTTCAATTTAAGCGACGAAGAACGCATCGTCACGGCCAAATTCCCCGATGAGCTGACGGCTTTCAAACCAGCTCAATGCGGCGGTGCTGTTTCCGACGCCTACAAAGATGAAGCTCGTGGCGCCAGTGCCCAGAGCCCGGATAACGCCGTCAACTCAGATAGCGTTAGAACCTGGAGCGAACTCTGGACCGGTGAGCGGATGGCTTCCGCTCCCGCCGACAAGGAAGGATTTCGTCAGATTTCCGCCAGGCTGGCCCCTCACGCCTGCTGCGTCTATAAAGCGTAAGGAAAACGATGACCGGACGAACGGGCGGCCCGTTTACCGGACTGCCCGTCCATCCGATTGCCCGTTCACCTGATTGCCCGTTCACCTGATTGCCCGTTCAGCGAGCGAACCATCCGGCAAGTCTGCTCCGCAGGACAATGCCAGCCCCCGTACAACGTCTCACGCTTCCAGGGTATGGGTTCTGACATATTCGGACGGTGCGCAGCCAACCTGTTTTTTAAATTGCTTTGAAAAATAGTATTCGTCATAAAATCCGAGAGTCCTCGCCGTTTCCTTGACACTGTTCCCCGTCATCAGCAATATGATGGAATGCTTGATTTTGTGTTCCAATACGTATTTCATGGGACTCTTTCCAAAAATCCGTCTAAAGCAGCTTGAAAACGTGCCGATGGACAAATCCGCCTTTTGCGCCAGGGCGGCCAGGGTGTAATTTTGCTCCGGATGATCGACAATTTCATCGTGTATCCTGTATATGACGTCGTCATATTTTCCAAACGTCTCCCGCCGGACAGACTGTTCCAAAATGATTTCATAGATACCCGAAATGCATTCGTCCTTTTTCAGGCTTTGCCGAAAGGCCTCCCCTTGCCGCTCCGCTTTTACCAGAGATACGATATATCGGTTGATGCTCCGGGAAGCTTCGCCGCAAATCACGACGGGAACATGAAAAAACAACAGCACGTCCTTTTTCCCAACGGCCGCACCGACATGGGCCCAATCCAATTTTCCCGCATCCTCCATCCAGATATCATGGTACACATACGGCGGTACGACCAGAGTTTCCCCGGGAGCGACCCGATATTCGATTCCATCGATTCTGCAATAATAATACCCCTCCAATACGCAAACGATGACCGTAAAGGGATAGCATCGTTCCTTTTGAACATGTGATTCCTTGGGTGCGTCATGTTCCCCGACATAATAAGCATAATTGATGTTCACGGCAACCCCTTCCACAAATTTCAGATTAATCATATAATACATCTTAATATGGCGTAAATCAAGGTATATTTATAAGATAATACATGTTATAAAAGACATCCTCCATTTTCTTTTTTTGCGGGATGCTTTATAATGAACGTATGCCAGGCGAGACTGGCAAGGCTGAAAAGAATCCGCAGGATCAATACAGGAAAACAAGGAAGGAGGAAATCATGATCGACGTATTGGAAGAACTGCTTCATCCGGAAACGCTGCCCCTGCAAAAGCCGGGGCGCAAGGCCCATTATGAGGGCAGTATCGACAAAACCGGGGGGAACTCCGATTGGGACTGGCATCTTTATCAGGATGAAAACAAGGAATGGGTGCTCTTTGAACAGTATGGCCCCGGCTGCATTTACAACTTTGTACAGCATCGGTACATCTCCAGCCCGGAACCAACGTTTCGTTTTTACTTTGACGGAGAAAAAACGCCGAGATTTACACTCAAGCCTTCCCAATTCGGCGAAAGGTACCCGTTCATTGAGCCGCTGGCCGGAAAATTCATCGGTCCCGGCATCACGAACGCAAACGGAGAAACCTCGGCCATCCGCGTCGCGAGAAGCTTCGTCCCGATGCCGTTCACCTCCCACTGCAAGGTCACCTCGGACCTCTATCTGGAAGGGAATCTCCCGCCCAACGGCGGATGGGGCCACGTCATCTATCACACCTACTCACAGGATACGCCGGTGCGGAGTTTTGACGCCACAGATGACAGATATCGCCTTCTCGCCCAGCTCTGGGGACAGACGGGGCGCAACCCTCTGCCGACCGCAGGGAAGCTGCGGACTCTTTCCTCCTCCTTCGTTTTATCCGGCAATTCGATCAAAAGAGTTTTCTGCGATTCCGCCGCAAGTCTGATCACGACGATCAGGGTCCGCACAAAAGAATATGTGCGGGAACATTTACAAGACCTCTGGATTTGTGCCAAATGGGACGGACATGATCAAAATGATCTGGAAGCGCCCTGGGGCTGTCTGTTTTCCAATGAGCTGGGATACCACCAGGTCACCTATTTATATGCGGGCATGGATGCGGACGGCGGATATTACTGTTATTTCCCCATGCCTTATCTCCATGGAGCCGAAATATCCATTGAAAACCGCAGCGACACCGATGTCGAGTTTGATTATTTTTGCGTGGAATCCACATCGAAATACAATGAAATATATGCCGACGGCCGTTTCGGTTATTTCATGAACACCCCCTATTATTTCAAAAAACACACAAAGGGTGCGGACAGCGTCATCGCATCCATTTCGGGCGTGTCCGGGCACGTGATCAGCTCGGTCGTAACCGGCTACCCCTTCTGCGAGAGCGGACGGGCGGATTGCGAAGGAGATGCCAGAATTCATTTCGACGGCATCCGCACCCCTCAGATCGAGAGTGACGGAAGCGAAAGCTATGCCTGTTACGGCATGGGCTTCTGCACCCCGCCCCAGTGCAATCCCGCCAGCGGTTATGACGGCAGGGGATTCCACCACCAGGATTGGAGCATGACCAGACAGCTGCCGGGGGATTGCTACCCCTTCTGTGACAGCCTGCATTTTGCTTTTGAATCCTTTGGATGCAACGATGGGGATATGTATCATTCCGGAACCGTGTTCTATTATGGCCGAAGACATTCCCGCATGACTCTTATCAAAGAATTTTCCGAAACGGAAGAAACCATGACCTCTTACTTTGAAGGCGATGATGACGACATCGCCGTAACATTATCCGGCAGCCGGGCCAAACCCATCGCCTTTACGGTTCCGGTCGGCCATGCCAGCGAAATCCTGCTCCGGCGAGTCAGCGATCAGGGAGAAGGACGCCAGCTGGCAATCGTACAGGTTGGTGATGTCGTCTGCGCACAGCCATGGTATTGCCCCGATCACAACCCGTATAAACGTTGGCTGGAAGACGAATATGTCATTCCCGCAGACCATTTACAAGACAAGGACAACGTTACCGTCACCATCCTTCCGAAGGAGCTGGACGGAATGACCGCATTCAATCAATTCGGGATAAAAATATATCAAATATCCCGCTGAAATCATCCCTAGTCCTTCGGCCTCTGATAGAACCGACCCGACAGGCCTTCCGTCCGTATGATGTTGACGAAGGCCTTGTCGTCGGTCTTTCTCACCAAATTCGTGACCTTCCGCACCTCGTCCCGCCCGATGACGGAATAAAGGATATTGCATTCCTTGTTCTGATAGCAGCCCGTTCCCTTGATCAAGGTGGCGTCGTGGTTGGTCACCTCCCGGATCTGCTGATAGATTTCATCCGGCTTCTCCGTCACGATGAGCAAGGTCTGCTTCTGGTACTGTCTGTACAGACTGTTGAGGACCTGGGTAGAGGCAAACTGGAAAATAATGGAGTACAGCGCCTTGTCCCAGCCGAACAGGACCCCCGCAAAGCCCAGGATCACCATGTTCCCCATGAAAATATAGTTCCAGGCGTCGATACCGTAGCGTTCCGACAAGAAAATGGAGATAAAGTCCGTGCCGCCGCTGGTGGCCCCTGCGAAGAGACAGATGCTGATAGAGATTCCGTTGATCAGGCCGCCGAACACCGCCACCAGGAGAATGTCCGTGGTCAGGACATGGGAAGGCAGCAGATCCGTCAGCACGCTGGTCAGCACGATCATCAGACAGGAATAGGACGTAAACTTTTTGCCGATGAACTTATAGCTGATCACGATGGGAACTGCGTTCAGCAGCAAATTGATCAGCGTAAAAGGAGGCTCCGCATCCCACAGCAAAATGGAAACCTGCTGAATCAGCCGGGTCAGCCCTGTAAAGCCTCCCGGGAACAGCCCCCCGGCCTGCACAAAATTCTTAAGGTTGGCCGCCATGATCAGGGAGGCCAGCACCACCATGGGAATCCTGGCCGCCTGTTTCCAGGATCTCTCCTGCATCTCCGGCGTCCGATTTTCCGTCTCCGGCATTTGCTTCCGCATCTCCGATGTCTGGGTCTCTGCCATCAGCGTTTTCCCCTGCGTCTCCCGATTCCAGCTCTCCGCCGTCAGCGTCTGCTTCTGCGTCTCCTGCATATTCTTCCGAGGCTCCATGTTCTTCCTCCATCCCTCTCTTCTTCTTCCCCCGCATCGCCAAAGTCACCAGCACGAAAATCACAATGGACAGGCCGCTGACCGCCAGGCCCTCGTATTTCCCCTGAGGCACGTAATACATTTGCAGGCTGTGGTGCCCCGCTTCCAACTCCAGGGCGATGAGCGTGCCCCCGAAGGTGCCGGGTTCCGTCTCCTTGCCATCCACTTCCACGGTCCAACCGTCCTCCAGAGGAATGGACAAGATCAGCCGTCCAGCCTGGGATAGGTCGATCTCCCCGGACAGATGGGTGGAATCGTATTCCACATGGGTCAGATGCTCCTTTTGCAGCATCGCCAGGGCCTGAGAAAGCACCTCTTCCTCCATCCGATAGACGTCCACGGAAATGGAAGGCGTCTCATCCTCCTCGTCCCCGTTTTCCAGGGTCACCCCATCCCCTTCCTGCAGATATCCCAGGTACAGCACAGAGCCCTTTTTCAAATCCTTCAGATCCCGCTCCGCATCTCCCGTGACCTTGATCTCCTTGGTGCCGGAAGCCGTCAGGATTCCATAATAATATCCCTCTTCCTCCGCCGTGACGCTGATGCTCTCCTTCCTGCCCCCGTCCTCCGTCTTTACAAACAGATCCTCTTCGATCCCCAGCCTGCGCACCATGTTGTTCTGCAGGCGCAGGCCATCGTTGTCATAGCCGGAGCTCAGCTCATACCCGGCAGGAACCACATAGCCGAAAGGAAGGGTTTCCGCCACTTCATAGAGACTGATCCCGCCCACGGTGTCCAACAGCCGATACAGAGGTCCTTCCTCCTGTCCGTCCTCTCCGTAGAGATACCGGACGTTCAGCAGGGCCGAAGTGAAAAAAGTGGCACCGTCATAGCAATAATAAACCTTGCTGTGACGCATCCCCCATCTTTGATACAGATCCATCACATAGGAATTCATGGTGGAGGAAAAAACGGAAGCCGTGGGGTAACCCGCCAAAGTCCCGTCATTCTTGGTCTTCCTGGAAAATTTCTCCATTCGGAAAAAGACTTGGCCGGAGAAATCCGGATCCAGTGCCTTCTCCTGTTCCAGGGCCCTCTCCTGTGCGGTTTCGTAGAGTTCCTGGTAATTCGGCAAGGGATTCAAGTACTGGGAACGGCTGGTGGTGCCCACGCTGGTAAAATAGGTATTGATCCCCACCTCGGCGATCACCACGGTCAGGCATACCGCCGTCAGGATCTCCCGCCGGAGCCCCGGCCCGCAGTTATGAAAAAGATACAGCAGGATGGCGTAAGCCGTCACAAACGCCAGATTCAGCCATTCCACCCCCAGCTCGAAATGCTCCTGCTCCACAAATTTTTCCACGAAAAGCAAAAAGACCACCGCACCCACATAGGTGTGTATCACCCGTTCCCGGGGAATTTCCCCCAGATGCCGGTACGCTCCGTAGCACATGACCAGGATCAGGAAAATGTAGAGAAAGGACTGTCTGGCCGGCAGGGAATCCGGATAATTCATGCCGTGCCAGATGAAATCCAGGAAGTTAAAGGAAAAACTCGCCAGCAGCACTCCCGCCAGCGCCAGATATCCGAACCGCCTCCTGGCCGGGATCCGGTCGCACAGGGTATAAAGGGGCAGAAGCAGGAATGCCGCCGTGCCGCAGTATATGTTGGGCCAATGATTCAGACCCCGCTCCGTGACCACCCCCATGCAGTGCCTGGCCAGCACGTCCAGAATGGAAAAATAAGATTCCACCTTCTTCGGGAAATCCATATCCCCGAAATCCGTCTTCAAGATAGCCAGCACCTCCGGCACCAGAAGGGCGGCCGCCATGCCTCCCGCCAACAGGGAGAACAAGGCGAACTGCCAGACCGCCCGGAAGCTTCTTTTTTCCATCAAAAGCAACACCAGGAAATACAGCACCAGAAAAAGGCAGATCATGATGGAGATATAATAGTTGGTAAAAATGGACAGGGCCAGTGCGATGCAGTACAGGGTGCAGCGGCCTTCCTTCACCAGCCGCTCCAGCCCCAGCAGGATCAGGGGAAGAAGAATCACGCAGTCCAGCCACATGATATTCCAGTTATAAGCCGTCATGAACCCCGAGAAGGCATAGAAACAGCCGAAGAAAACACCCCCGAACTCCCCGGCTTCCCCCGGTGTCCCGATTATCTTCCGTTCCCTGATTCCGAAATGCTCCCGGAGATAATAATAGAAGGTCAGGCCGCAGAGCCCGGTTTTGACCACCACCAGGTAGCTCATGAACTCCATCAGGAATTTTTCCGGCACCAGAAGGGCCAGCCAATGGAGGGGGCTGGCCAGATAATAGACGTAAAGGGCCAGGAAGTTGGAGCCGATTCCTACCTTATAAGAATAGGACAATCCCTCTCCCGCCCGGATTTTTCTCACGAACTCAGTGAAAAAAGGCATGTACTGATGCCACATGTCGGAAAACAGAAAGCTTCTGTCCCCAAAAGGATAGATTTCCTTCAGGACGAAAATGGAAAGCAAAATCAGGAAGGGCAGCAAAAAGGCCAAAAATAGATAAATTCCTCCTTTTTGCCCCATACGCCCTCTGGACTTTATCGAACTCTCTCTCAATGCCTACTCCTCCTGGGAACAGGATTCCTCCTGCGGGTAATCGAACAACATATAGTACTGCAGCGTCTGATAGGGCAGCAAATCCTCCCGGCAGGCGTCCTGCTCTTCCTCCGACATCTGGGAATCCAGGACCGTCCGGCCTTCTTTATCCATGATCCGCATCCCGCTCACCACCGGATACTCCTGCCGCAAAGTCTCCAGGTAAGCCTGATAGGGCGGCAGGGGCAGCCCGCAGGCCTCCAGAACGTCAATGGCCAGATACCCAGCGCTGGTCTCCCGGGGCGAAGTCTCCTGGACGGAAGAAGTTTCCTCCCGGGACGAAGTTCCATCCTGGAGCAAAGTTCCCTCCCGGGGCAAAGTTCCCTCCCAGGAAACGGAGGCCTCCTGAGAAGCAGCCACTTCCTGAGGAGATGTTCCCCTGGATGAGGTTCCCTCCCGGGACAAGTTTTCCTCCCGGTCGAAGTTGCTCCAGATCAGGTAGGGCACCTTGTAGCGCAACAGGTTTTCCTCCTCCGTCAGGGAGTTCGGATCGGTCCCGTTGAACCGCAGGATGGGATTGCTCACATTGGTGGCGGGCTGATGATCCCCGAAAAACACGATCACCGTGTCCTCCTCTTCCTCCGCAAAATACTCCACCAATTCCTGGAGGGCGCTGTCCGTGCGCTTGATCAGGGACAAGTACCGGGACAGAACGGAAGAAGTGTTGTTCTCCACCGTCACGTCCGGGGTAAAATTATCATAGCTTTCCGTGTAGCCGCCATGGTTCTGCATGGTCACGGCGAACACGAAAAGGGGGGTTCCCTTTTTTTTCCGCTCATAGAGGCTGCGGATCTTGTCGAAACAAGCCTCATCGGAAAGATATCCCCGGATCACCGAATCCCTGGTGGTGAAATTTTTTTGAGAAAAAAACTGGTCAAAACCCAGGAGGGGATACACCCGGTTCCGCTCCCAGCCGCTGGCATTATAAGGATGAACGGCCTGGGCCGTATAGCCCAAATCCTTCAAATAAGACACCAGGGAAGGCTGGGGCGTTTTCAAATACTGCTGATAGGCCACGCTGCCCTGGGGCAGAAACTGCAGGGAATGTCCCGTCAGAAACTCGAACTCCGTATTGGCAGTATTCCCGCCCAGCACGGAAACATTCAGATATCCCAGTTCCGCATTTTCCGCAATTTCCTGCAAATCGTTCTTTTCCCCGTCCCAGGCCGCCTTCTGCAGGCTATGTAAAAAGGGCATATAGTCCATGTTGGAGGGCACTTCTCCCAGCACCCCCAGGTCCGAAAAAGCCTCGTCCATAATGACGATGAGGTTGGGGCGGCGCAGGCTCTCCGGCTCCGCCAAGGCCTGACCGTACTCTTCCGTTTTCCAGGATTCGTAAAACTCTCCCGCCTCCTGGGCGGAATATCCTTCCGGCACCTCAACGTCCAGATACTCCATCTCCATGACGAAGGCCACCACGTTTCCGTCCCGCTTGTTCATCACTGTAGGAGTGAAAAGCTTGTCATACAGGCCGAAGCTTTGAATGAAGCCATCGTCCTGGATCATGTCCGTATATCCCCACAAAAGCAGCAGGGGCAGCAAGATCAGGAGCAGCCGGAATCGGAAACGCCCCGGCGCCTTCAATTTGGCGTGGCTCTCCATACATAACAGCAGGACGAAGCCCAGGAGCACCAGCACCGCTTCCCGCCCCAGGCTGTAGGTGAAATCTCCGGCCACGCTGGCCGCCGTGTTGATGGAGTAAATATCCCAGGGCATGATGGGCGCAGACCGGAAATCCAGCACAAAATAATTGGCCAGACCCAGGACCATGAACAAAGCGCTCTGCAGCATCAGGGCCAGACGCAGGGTGCGCAACACACCGAACAAGAGCACCCCCGACAACTCATAAAAAACAATGTTCAACAGCTGAGTCTGCCAGCTCATGCTGGTAAAGGGATTGTGAGTGTACAAATCAAACAAATAAAAAGTAATGACCGGACAAAGCAGCAAGGCCCCATAAGACAGCAGCGTCTGCCGGTTTTTCTTTTTCAACATTTCAAGGACTTCCTTTCTTCCGTTCCCTATTTTATCAAAAAGGAAGAAAAACGCAATAACTTTCCCCCAAAAACACAAAAGTTTAAGAAATTTGCTATAACAGTTCATTCGTCCGCCACTCAGAGAGCAGATTCGTGCTCGCACGAGTATCTGCTCCTGGGTGAACGGACGGAAGGTGCGCCATTTCATGAGCAAAGGAAGCTGCGAAGCAGCGAAAAGTGCGCAAGCACGACTTTGCGAATGGCGCACCTGAACTGTTTTAGCAGCCCTAGAGGCGCATCTTCTACGCATATTTTCCTCCCCCGCCGCATATCCTCCATAGAAATGCGCCATCCAAAGGAGTTTGCCAGATGCAGGAAAAATCAAGCTCCAATTCTGCGGGTTCTGCCCCGGAGACCGGCCGCATCGCCATCCTGGGACGGGAAAAAGACTGCGGCAATTATGAAAAATTTGTGGAAAAGACGGGATGGAAGGCGGTGACCACCTTGTCCCCGGATGCTCTGAGCTCCTGCCAGGGCATGATCCTGCCCGGCGGAGGAGACATCACCCCGGCCTTTTTCGGGGAACGGAACTACGCCTCCCGCAACATCGACACGGAGCTGGACATCCTGCAGCTCCAGGCTTTGGATTACTGCGTTAGAAACCGCCTCCCCGTCCTGGGCATCTGCAAAGGAATGCAGCTCATCAACGTGGCTTTCGGCGGCACCATCACCCAGGACCTTCCCACGGCTTCCCTCCATTGTTATCGGGGAAAGGACCAATATCACGCTGCACGGATTGCGGACGGTTCCTTCCTCTACACCCTCTATGGAAAAGAAATGATAGTCAACAGCGCCCATCACCAGGGTCTGAACCGCCTGGGGACGGGCCTGCTTCCCATCCAGTGGAGCCTGCCCGACGGCTGCGTGGAAGGCATCCGCCACTCTTCCCTCCCCATCATCGGGCTGCAATGGCACCCGGAGCGGCTGGAGTTCCGGGAGGACTGTGCCGGAGGGCTCCCCATCCTGGAATATTTTCAGGGCCTGCTGCAAAAAAATCGCTCCTAAGCCAGTCAAAAAAAGTTGTCAGGGCTTGAAAAGTGAGCCGGACAGGCATATACTTACAGATAGCGGGATCGATTCGGACAAGCCTTCATGACCGGCCCCCAGAAAGGAGCTTACTTATGAAAACCACGGGAAACATCAGAATCATTGCAGATTCCACCTGCGACCTGACTGCTGAATTGAAAGATAAATACGACATCACCACCATTCCCCTGTGCATCATCATGGACGATGTCAGCTATTTTGACGGGGAAGAAGTGACGCCGGATCAAATTTACCAATGGTCCGATGAGAACAGGACCACGCCCAAGACCTCCGCCGTAAACTATGAAAAGTCCCTGTCCATCTTGAAGCCCATGATGGAAGCCGGGAACGATATCATCTTTTTCGGCATCTCGGAGAAAATGAGCACCACCTGCAACATCCTCCGGCTGATCGCCTCCGACCAGGAGTATCCGAAGCTCCACGTCATCGACTCCATGAACCTGTCCACCGGCATCGCCCTGCAGGCCATCTACGCCTCCAGGCTGGCCAGGGAGGGAAAAAGTGCGGAAGAGATCGTGGAACTGGTGGAGGGCCGCCGGGCCAAGGTGCGGGCCAGCTTCGTGGTGGAGACCCTGACCTACCTGGCCAGAGGAGGCCGCTGCAAACCCGTCACCGCCCTTTTGGGCAACACCCTGAAGCTGAAGCCTCAGATCGTGGTGGAACGGGGCGCCATGGGCGTTTCCAAGAAATATCGGGGAAAGCAGTCCTCCGTCATCCTGAAATACGCCAAAGATCTGGAAGAGGCCCTTCTATGCGCAGATCCCTATTGCGTCTTCATCACTCATTCCGGCTGTGATGAAAGCATCACGGATGAAGTGAAGGCCTACCTGGAAAGTCTGCACCGCTTTGAAAACATCTACGTCACCCGGGCCGGCGGCGTGATCTCCAGCCATTGCGGCCCCGGAACCCTGGGCGTACTGTTCTATGCGGAATAAAATGTTTTGCCCAGCGGCCTTAAACGGGGCCTTCCAATATAATTCAGGCCGTACCGCTTCACCATCCCCAGAGCCTTTTCCAGCGATGCCGCATCATAGGCGCTGGACACGTCATGGGCATCCATGCCAAAGGTGACTGGGGATTTTTCCTCTCCCACAATCCTCCAAAAGTCCAGGTTAGGATAATGTCTGTGGTCCCGAATGCCCAGGAAATTGATCTCCAGGGGAATTTCCAGCCTCCTGGAGGCCTCGCAGAGCCTCCGTATTTCCCTCCCATAGATTTTTTCATCCCCTGCAAAGCGATAGACATCCGGATGGGCCACATAGCTGAACCAGCCGCTTTCCATGGCAGAAATGACACAGGAGACATATTCCTTCAGATTTTCCGCCGGATCCATGGGCCTGGGAGCTCCGGCGCTCTCGGGATGCTCGTCATGATAGATGAAATGCTGCCCCAGGATCAGGTACTCTCCGCCCCAGGTGCGGGCATTCCAGAGCATCTGGTCAAAATATTCCGGATAATATTCCATTTCAAACCCGATCCAAAGCTCCAGCCTGTCCCTATAACGCTCCCGCAAATCCCTCAGAACCTGAAAATATCCCTCCATGCTCTCCACAGGCGCCCGATAAGAAGACTCATATCCGTCCGGAAAACGGAAGGGGATATGCTCCGAGAATCCCATATGGCGGATTCCCCCGCCGATGGCCTTTTCTATGTATTCCTGCTCCGTTCCGGACGCATGTCCGCATCTCCAGGTGTGATTATGATAACTGTAATCCATAGCCGCAAACCTCATCCTTATTTTTTTCCATTCCAGAGTGTATTCTACCATAACATTTTCCCCCTCTCCAGTCAAGAAGGTCAAAGGAAAATTTAAAGTGGAAAATCTCAAGACAAAAATCAAAGCAGTAATCAATGGGAAAATCAAGGCATTGAAAAAAGGAAAAGATCGCCGTCCATAAAAATCAGGGATTGCAAATCAAAAGAAAATGTATATAATGAAGGATTGGTTCCGATATTCATTCGGGGAAAAGGAGTTTACAAAATCATCATGGCAAAATCAGGCGCTGATTTAACGAAAGGAAACTTGGCGAAACAGATTTTTCTGTTCAGCCTTCCCTTGATGCTGTCCAACGTGCTCCAGGTGCTTTTCAATATGTCGGACATCGCCGTGGTAGGGCGGTTTGCCGGTTCCGTCGCCCTGGGCGCAGTGGGCTCCACCACCATCCTGGTGGCACTTTTCACCGGCGTGCTCATCGGCATGGGCTGTGGGGCGAACGTGCTGGTGGCCCGGTATTTCGGTGCCAGGCAATACAAGGATCTGGAAGAGACCATTCATACCGCCCTGTTCGTCTGCCTGGCCGCAGGGACTCTGATCCTGGCCGGGGGCATCCTGTTCACCAGGCCGCTCCTGCTGCTCCTGAACACCAAGGAGGAACTGCTGGAAGGAGCCGTTCTTTATCTGCGGATCTATTTTTGCGGAATGCCCGCACTGGCTGTATATAATTTCGGCAACGCCGTGTTCAGCGCCATCGGCGACACGAAAAAGCCCCTCTGCTTCTTATCCGCAGCGGGGATCCTGAACGTGGCGCTGAATCTGTTTTTCGTGATCGTCTGTCATCTGGATGTGGCCGGAGTGGCTCTGGCCAGCATCCTCTCCCAATATCTTTCGGCGGGCCTGATTCTGGCCGCCCTGCTTCGCAGCAAAAAGGAAGTGTACGGTTTGAAGCTCTCCGCCCTCCGCATCTCCCGCCACAAACTGGGGAGCCTGCTCACCCTCTGCATTCCCGCAGGGTTCCAGTACGCCATTTTTCAGATCGCCAATCTTTTTATCCAGGCAGGTGTCAACACCTTCGACGCCACAATGGTGGAGGGCAATTCCGCCGCAGCCAATGCGGACGGACTGGTCTATGACGTAATGGCCGCCTTCTACACAGCGGGCTCCAGCTTCATCGGTCAGAATCTTGGGGCCCGCCAAAAAGGACGGATCCTGAAAAGCTATCTGATCAGTCTGGCCTATTCCTTCGGCTTCGGAGCCGCCCTGGGCCTGTCGCTGGTAGCTTTCGGCAGACAGTTTCTGGCAATCTTTACCTCGGAGGCGGCGGTGGCGGAGGCCGGCATGTACCGCCTGACTATTATGGGCTTTTCCTATGCGGTTTCCGCCTTCATGGATGCCGCCATCGCCGCCAGCCGGGGACTGGGCAAGAGCCTGATCCCCACCGTCATCGTGATCCTGGGCTCCTGCGTTTTCCGGGTGATCTGGGTCTACACCGTCTTCGCCTATTTCGGAACTATCACGTCCCTGTATCTTCTATACGTTTTTTCCTGGTCCATCACCGCTCTGGCGGAGACCGCCTACTTCATCCACAGTTACAGGAAAATGACCTCAGGTGCGGAGTGGGCGTAAAACACACCTAACTTTGGCCAACAAATGATAAAAAAATCGAGAACTGCCGTCCCAGGCCGACGCCCCTTACTGGACTTCCTCCCCGCACAGGGCCGCATGCAGCTCGGGATATTTCTTTTTCAGGCTCAACAACTTCCCGTCCCGAGTGGTGAAGCAGTGGGAGGAAGTTCCAAGGGCCCGCAGTTCCCCACTCTCTTTCTCATACATCCGGTAGCTCAGAACCAGCTTGACCCCGTTGTAGCTCTGAATCTCCACATGGATGCAGATTCGCTCGTTCAGGCGGGTGCTTCTCTTGTACTCGCAGGAAACGCTCACCACCGGCGAGACGATCCCCAACGCCTCTATTTTCTCCATAGGGAATCCGATGACGGACAGATACTCCATCCGGGCTTCCTCCATCCAACGGATATAGTTGGAATGATGGATGATCCCCATCTGGTCGGTCTCATAATATTTCGCCTGATGCTCGTAATCCGGCATGGCCTCGGTTCGGCCTGCCAGCTCCCGAAAATTCTCGGTTGGGCAGGCCCGCTCCGGCGAACTTCCGGTTGGGCATGGTTGCCCTTGTGAATTCCTGTTTTGGCCTGCCAGCTCCGGTGAATTCCCGGTTTTGCCCTCATAGTCTCCCATGATTCGCACCTCTTACTTACAAAGTTCGGCAACCACTTCGCCTATGACCTTGCCATCGGCCTTTCCCTTCAAGACGCTCATGACGGCCTTCATGATCTGTCCCTTGTTTTTGGTAGCCAACACTTCTGCGAACTCCTTCTGCAGGCATGCCTTCACTTCCTCCGCAGACATCATGTGGGGCGCATATTCTGCGATCACGTCATAATTGGCCTGATATTCCGCCCTCAACTCTCCCCGCTCCGCCGGACAAGTGTCCACCTGCTCCTTGGCGGACTTCAGCTCCTTTAAAATCACCCGGGCCACCAACTCTTCCGGCACGTCTTCCCTGCAGCCCTCGTCGATGGCGGCCTTCTTCACCGCCGACACCAGACCGGAAATAGAATTCTTCCTGGCCTTGTCCCCGGCCTTCATGGCCGCTACCATATCCTTGCGCAACTGTTCCAATGTCATGTCTTTCTACCTCCTTTTTTAGTTCAAAAAACGCTCCTTCATTTTACCACATTCTTTTCCAATAGGAAATATCTATTCCAGCAAAAGTCCAAATCCTTCAAACTCCTCCGGGCGCTCCAGCACCACTCTTCCTCCCGTCAGGGACAGTCTTCCCGCCTCACTCTCCGGATAACAGGCCAAGATTTTTTCACAGGAACAGGGGATCTCCACCCGTTCCGGCATGGCGCACAGCCCCGCACACCCTCGCTCCGTATCCAGAACATAACACAACAACATGTCCCCGAAAACATGCTTTGAAATCAGTTTTTTCATGGATTCCCATCCTCCGTTTCCAATACTTCCTATATTCCTATTGCTCATTATACGGGCCGCTGCCATTCTTGTCAACGTTGGCCGCGCCCCCGTTTTCGGAAATGCTTCATGAAAGCATGGGGATTGCCATTATTCGTCCAAACAGATATAATAAAAGCAGAAAGGGGATCCGAAATGAGGAACATCTTGGTGATCGATGACGATATACACATTGGAAATCTAATAGAAGAAGCCTTGCGCAGGGAGGGGTATCGTGTTTCCCGGGCCTATTCCGGGACGGAGGCGCTCCTGTTCCTCTCCCAGGCGAAACCGGACCTTATTTTGCTTGATCTGATGCTGCCGGGACTTTCCGGGGAAGCGGTGCTTCCCCGGATCAAAGGGATTCCCGTCATTGTCATAAGCGCCAAGGTGGATGTGGAGGATAAAGTGCAGATGCTTTTCGGCGGAGCGGCGGATTATATCACGAAGCCTTTTCAGATCAGGGAGCTTTTGGCCAGAATTGCCGTACAGTTCCGCAGCGTCGATTCGGCTTCCTCCGCTTCCCTCCTGGAGCATGACGGCCTTCGGCTGGATACCCTTACCCGCACCGTGACCCTCGGCGGAGAGGAGCTGAAACTTACGAGAACGGAGTATGCCATTCTCAAATTGCTCCTGCAAAATCCCAACCAGGTCGTCACGAAATCGCTGTTGTTGGACCGTATCAGCGAAGATACACCCGATTGCACGGAAAGTTCTCTCAAAATGCACATAAGCAATCTCAGAAAAAAACTGCGGGAGGCGGACGGCAAAGATCATATCGAAGCGGTCTGGGGGATCGGATTTAGGCTGCGCTAAGAAAAATTCCGGCTGCATCAGGGAAATTTCAGCTGCGCCAGGGAAAAATCTTTACTCTTTCTTTACCGGTTCCTTTACCGTTTTCTTTACCATTCTGCGATAAGATATCGGCATCAAAGGAAGGAGGAGAACCTTTATGGACTATGTTCTCAGAACAAACGCTTTGGCCAAGAGTTACAAAGGGTTCAAAGCATTGAACAATCTCACAATGAATGTTCCCAAAGGGGCCATTTATGGATTTGTGGGAAAAAACGGTGCCGGTAAGACCACTTTGATCCGCCTGATCTGCGGTTTGCAGGAGCCGACTTCGGGGGAGTATGAGTTATACGGCAGGAAAAACACAGACAGGGATATTACGAAATCCCGCCGGCGAATGGGTGCGGTGGTGGAAACGCCTTCCATTTATCTGGATATGACGGCGGAAGAAAATCTCAGGCAGCAATACCGGATTTTAGGACTGCCCTCTTTCGATGGACTTTCCGACATTTTGGAGTTGGTCGGACTGGAGCATGCAGGAAAAAAGAAAGCCAAAAATTTTTCCCTCGGCATGCGCCAAAGGCTTGGAATCGCCGTGGCGCTTGCGGGGGATCCGGATTTCCTGGTTTTGGACGAACCGGCGAACGGACTTGACCCCCAGGGAATCATAGAGATCCGGGAGCTGATCTTAAAGCTAAACCAACAGCTGCAAGTCACGGTTCTCATCTCCAGTCACATTCTGGACGAACTGTCGAAGTTTGCAACACATTACGGTTTCATTGACGGCGGGCGCATCGTAAAAGAAATCAGCGCCGAAGAATTGGAGGCCGTCTGCGGGAAATGCGTCCGCCTGGAGGTCAGCAGCACGAAGGCGCTTGCACGGGTTTTGGACGCCATGAAAATAGAATACAAAATTCTAAGCGATGTGACAGCCGATGTTTACGCCAAAGTGAATCTTTCCCATTTGAGCACGGCCCTTGGAAAGGAAAACTGTGAACTTATTTCGGCCCAGGAACGGGAAGAAAGCCTGGAAAGCTATTATGTGAGCCTTGTAGGAGGGAAAAATGAGTAAACTGCTGCGGTCAAATTTTTCAAGACTTTGGAAGGATAAAATATTCTGGCTTTGTATGGGAGCCATGTTTCTATATGCGGTTCTCTATATGCTGAACGGGTGCAGGCAGGCCACAGAGGATTTGTCGGAGTATCAATATTCCATTGACAAATATTATTTTCATTTTGCGCTGTCCATCGGTCTATTCTGTTCCCTGTGCAGCAGTATGTTTTTCGGAACGGAATACAACGACGGCACCATCCGCAATAAAATCATTGTCGGGCATACCAGGACAAACATTTACCTGGCGAGCCTGATCACCACCTTTACGGCCACCCTGCTGATCACCTCGGTATGGCTGGCAGCGGCCCTCGTGGCCGTTCCCGCCCTCGGCTTTTGGAAAATCGGAATTTTACGGCTGTTTCTTTTTCTGTTCGTCGCCGTCCTGTTCATCCTGGCTTTTTCCGCTATCTTTACGATGATCAATATGCTGTCGGCCAACAAAGCCAATACGTTTCTGATTTCCATCCTGTTGTTTATCGGGCTGCTGCTTTTAGCGAGCCTGCTTTATAACCGCCTCAGTGAACCGGAAATGATAAGCGGCGTCCAGATCACCGCAAACGGGCTGGAAATGACGGAAGCCTCTCCCAACCCGAGATATATCGACGGAAGGATGCGGGAGATTTACGATTTTATCGTTGACTTTCTTCCTACGGGACAGGGACTTCGGATGTGGCGGCTGGAGGTCGTCAATCCCATCCGTATGCTTGTTTCTTCCCTGGTGATTACCGTCGCTGCGACGGCGGGCGGACTGTACGCTTTCAAACGGAAAAACATCCGGTGAAGCGAGGAGTTCGAATCTCGTCACCTTAATGAAACTCCCCGCTGCAGAGCTGCCGGGGCAGCCCGAGACCTGCTTCACTCGCCATCAATTCGTTGCGCAGCCGGACTACGGGGAGTTATATTCTGTGAAATTAAAAAGTACGCCGATATCTGGCGGATAGAAGCGTGCAGCAAACAGTTGGCGCAGTTAAAAAAAGCACGCTGATATTTGGCGGATAGAAGCGTACAACAAACAGACGATGCAGTTTAAAAGCACGCAGGTATTTGCTGGATGATAGCGTGCAACAAACAGATGACGCAGTTAAAAAAACACGCTGATATTTGGCAAATGATAGCGTACAGTAAGGGGACGATGATTCTGAAAGGGGGCTGTGGAAATGTGGTTGTGGGTATCTGTAGGTATCATGGCCGTCATCATTATTTTGCTGCTCTGGAAAGTTTACACTTTGCAGAATGCGGCAAAGGAAATCGAGAGCGCTTTTGCCGATCGGCTCGCAACCGATACGAACACTCTGATTGACATTTCTTCCGGGGATCCGACGATGCGCCGCCTGGCGAACGGCATCAATATACAGCTTAGAAAGCTGCGGGAGGAAAGGCACCGCTTTGAACAGGGAGATTTGGAACTCAAGAACGCAGTCACCAACATTTCTCATGACCTGCGCACACCCCTGACTGCCATCTGCGGCTATTTGGATTTGCTTGAAGGGGAAAAAAAGACGGACGAGGCGGAACGGTATCTCCGCATCATCCGAAACAGAACAGAGCTTTTAACACAGCTCACAGAAGAACTTTTCCGATATTCCATGATTCTTTCTTCCGAAGGCGGCGGAATCCGGGAAGCTGTGAACGTCGGCGGCGTACTGGAGGAAAGCGTCGCCTCGTTCTATACTGCGCTGAGCAGAAGAAACATTGTGCCGAACATCCGTATTCCGGAAGAAAAGGTCATCCGGACGCTGGATCGCTCCGCCCTGGCCCGTGTTTTTTCCAATCTTCTGAATAATGTGATTCAGCGCAGCGACGGAGACCTGGAAATCACATTATTCAAAACAGGCGTCATCGTCTTCACGAATACGGCCTCAGGATTGAACGAGGTGCAGGTGGGCAGGCTATTTGACCGCTTTTATACGGTGGAAGCAGCGAGGAAATCCACGGGCCTGGGCCTGACGATCGCCAGGACGCTGATGGAGCAGATGAACGGGAGCATTTCGGCCGAATACAAAAATAATAAATTAAGCATCACCATCATGCTCCCGGAGGAGTGAGGAATATGCCCTTCTCAAGAGACGCTCTTCACGGCCTTCATCCGGAAGCCCGCCTGCTCCACCGCCCGGATGAGAGTTTCCTCCGGGATCTCCCGGTCCATCGTCACCTCCGCACGGTTCCTTTTCAGGCTCACCCTGGCGGCGGCGCCGTCGATGGCGTTGATGGCTCTCTCCACGCTGTTCTTGCAGTTGTCACAGTGCATTCCCTCAATTTCCAGGGTCTTGCGGAAGCGGACGTGGGAAAGCTTTTTCTTCTGCGGCGGAAGAGAACTTCCTCCGCCGCAGCATCCCCCCTCTCCCCTGAAATGCTTGGCCGCAGAGCGCAGGGCCAGGAATCCGATCACGATCAAAATGCCCAGGATAATAGCGTTTCCCATGATGCGCCCCCTTATCGTCCGCAGTGGCCGCTGCAATGGCTGCAGTCGCCGCCGCACTGCAGGGATTTCCCGTTCTTTTTATCCTTGATCATGCTGCGAACCGCCAGGGCGATCACCGCAGCCAACGCCAATCCCACAATCAACGTACCCATTTTTTACCTCTTTTCTGCGCTGCTTTCCGCACATCTCAATCTAACGCTTCGGCCAGGCTTCTCCCGCCAAACTTCTCCCCTCTGCTTCTGCAAAGTCCGATGGCTTCAGCCCACCCTTTCATCCTGACAGTCAGTCTGCTCAGATTTCTCTCCTCTGCTGCCGCAAAGTCTGGTGTCTTCAACTCTCCTCTTCCTCCTGGCAGTCAGTCTGCTCAGGCTTCTCCCTTTTTCTGCTGTCTCAAAGTCCGGCGGCTTCAGCCCGCCTTCTTCAGCTCCACGTCCAGGGTCTTGCTCTCTTTATAGGGTCTCACCAGCAGATAAATGAAGCCCGCCACCAGAGCGATGGCCACCACCGTGAAGATTCCGAAGGAACCGGCAAAGAGGGAACCGATCTGGTAGATGCAAAGGGACACCACGTAGGCCAGCAGGGTCTGATAACCAATGGCGAACCAGAACCACTTGGCATTGTTCATTTCCCGTTTGATGGCTCCCATAGCCGCAAAGCAGGGTGCGCACAACAGATTGAACACCAGGTAGGAGTAACCGGCCAGAGCGCTGATACTGGCTCCCACGGTTCCCCAGATGGCTTCCCCGTTGTCCCCCAGCTCTTCCAGGCCGGACGCCCAATCCGGGAACAAAATACCGAAAGTGCTCACCACATTTTCCTTGGCCACCAGGCCGGTCACCGCGCCCACGGCAAACTTCCAGTTATTCCAGCCCAAAGGCGCAAAGATCCAGGCGATGCCGTTTCCGATGGCCGCCAGGATGCTGTGGTCCAGTTCGGACTCCTCCAGCATCCGGAATGCGCCATCCACCCATCCAAAGAAAGAAGTAAACCAAACCACGATGGTGGAAAGAAGGATGATGGTGCCTGCCTTTTTGATAAAGGACCATCCCCTCTCCCACATGCTCCTGAGCACATTGCCCACGGTGGGCCAATGATAGGCAGGAAGCTCCATGACGAAGGGTGCGGGATCTCCCGCAAACATTTTCGTTTTTTTCAAAATAATGCCGGAACAAATGATGGCCGCCACACCGAGGAAATAGCTGCTGGTGGCCACCCAGCCCGCATTGCCGAAGAAGGAACCGGCGATCAGGCCGATGATGGGGATCTTGGCGCCGCAGGGGATGAAGGTGGTGGTCATGACCGTCATCTTGCGGTCCCTGTCGCTCTCAATGGTCCTGGAAGCCATGACGCCGGGCACGCCGCATCCGCTGCCGATAAGCATGGGGATGAAGGACTTGCCGGACAGGCCGAACTTCCGGAAAATACGGTCCATGATGAAGGCCACCCTGGCCATGTAGCCGCAAGCCTCCAAAAACGCCAGGAAGAGGAAAAGCACCAGCATCTGGGGCACGAAACCCAGGACGGCTCCCACACCCGCCACAATCCCGTCCAAGATCAGGCCGGAAAGCCAGTCGGCACAGCCTACCGCTTCCAGGAGATTTCCGATGAGCACGGGAACGCCGGGGATTTCCAGCCCAAAAAGGCTCCAGCCATCCCCAAACACGCCATCATTGGCCCAATCGGTGGCCCAGGTTCCCACGGTGGTCACGGATATATAGTACACGATGAACATCACCAGGGCGAAGATCGGCAGGGCCAGCCATCTGTTGGTCACGATCCGGTCGATCCTGTCGGATACGGTCATTTTTTCCTTGCTTTTCTTAGTATAACACTCTTTGATGATTTTGGAAATAGCAACATACCGCTCATTGGTGATGACGCTTTCCACGTCATCGTCCATTTTCTTTTCCAGCTCCTCGATTAGGTCGCTCACGTCCGGCACGGTTTTCATCTGGCCCTTGATCTTGTCATCCTGTTCCAGCAGCTTGATGGCGAAAAATCTCTGCTGCTCCTTCGGAATTCCGGCCAGCCTCTCCTCCGCCCTGCCGATGACGAACTCCACCGCTTCGGCGAATTCATGGGCCGGTGCGGGTGCGGTTTTGCCGGAAGCCGCAGCTACCACCTTCTGCACGGCCTTGTCGATGCCGGTTCCCTTCAGGGCTGAGATTTCCACCGCCTCGCAGCCCATCCGCAGGCCAAGCTTCCTGACATCGATCTTGTCTCCGTTCTTTTCCACCACGTCCATCATGTTCACGGCCATGACCACGGGGATTCCCAGCTCCAGAAGCTGCGTGGTCAGGTACAGATTTCTCTCAATGTTGGTGCCGTCCACGATGTTCAGGATGGCATCCGGCCGCTCTGCGATCAGGTAATTCCGGGCCACCACCTCTTCCAAAGTGTAAGGGGACAGGGAATAAATGCCGGGCAGATCCATGATCACCACGTCTCCGCCGCCAAACTGCTTCCTCAATTTTCCTTCCTTCTTTTCCACCGTAACGCCGGGCCAGTTGCCCACGAACTGATTGGAACCGGTCAAGGTATTGAACAAGGTGGTCTTCCCGCTGTTAGGATTCCCCGCCAATGCGATTTTCATTGCCATTTTTGTTTCCTCTTTCTTTTCTATATTTATTCCATTTCAATTCATTTGTTCTTTTCTTATTTTGTATAGCTAATTGTTATTAGTTATTTCTAACTTATGATCAAAAAAAAATTCATGCATTCAAAAGCGTCTTGCAAAAAACCATTTCGCCAATACCTATTCCACCAAAATCATTTCAGCATCCGCCTTCCGGATGGAAAGCTCATAACCTCTCACCGTCACTTCCACGGGATCTCCCAAAGGCGCCACCTTTCTGACATAAATCTCGATGCCTTTGGTAATGCCCATGTCCATGATGCGCCTCTTCACCGGTCCATCACCGGTCAGCTTGCTTACCCTCACGGTCTTGCCGCAAGGAACTTCTCTCAACGTCATATTCTTCTCCTCACCTTTCCTTTTCTTCTTCTACGGGATGCCCTCTCCGGTGCGCTTCGACTCTCCGGCATTCCCCGGCACTCCAACGCTTTCCGGAACACTTCGATCCTTCGGCGCACCCCAGAGATCTCCGATGTCCTCCGGACACTTTAGCCCTCCCCGGCAGCCAGAATCCCTTATCCCACCAGGATCTTGTTGGCCATGTCCCTTCCGATGGCGACCCTGGAATCCTTCACGTTCACGATCAGACTCCCCCCGGTCTCGGACACCACCGTCACCAGCCCTCCGGTCACAAATCCCAGATTCTCCAGGAACTTCCTGGTCTCTTCTTTTCCGCCCACTTTGCGAATCACGTTGGGCTCTCCCGCCCTTACCATTGACAACGGCATTGTTCCTCATCCTTTCCTCTTCTTTTTGAGGCCGCAGGCCCGCTCTGCGAACCTGCGATTCTCATTTCATTGGTTAGTATACTCTAACAAATATTCGTTGTCAAGTACTTTTATTATATTTTTCTCACTTAAGTTTTTGATGGCAAACAGTCTGCCGCCGTCTATTCCTTCGTCAGCCACTTCACGAATTCTTCCATCCAATAAGCATACTTTTGCACCCTTTCGGCCGGGCAGGAGCCAATCCATGAGAAAATCGGATTTTTTCAAAATCCCGCACAGATCATTTTTCTTCAAAATCCCGCACTTGCCCTGACCCTGGAAATATGCTATACTGTTCATAATTGTGGTATCAAAAATAAGGAATCAAACGGGGTGATTACGATGCATGTGAATGAATCAGCGGAAAACTATCTGGAAACGATTTTGATCCTGAGCAAGACCCGTCCCGTGGTCCGTTCCGTGGACATTGCGGAAGAGCTGGGGTTCAAAAAGTCCAGCGTCAGCGTGGCCATGAAGAATCTCCGGGAAAAAGAGCACATCCGGGTCACCAAAGAAGGATTTATCTACCTGACGGAATCCGGCAGGGAAATTGCGGAAATGATCTATGAGCGCCACGAGCTGCTTTCCCGATGGCTCACCAAACTGGGCGTGGATGAAAAAGTGGCGGTGGACGACGCCTGCCGCATCGAACACGTCATCAGCCGGGAAAGCTTCGAAGCCATCAAGAAGTACATCAATTCTAAATAATGTTCCGGATGCTGTCGCAGATCCGTCTGGCCACCTTGGGATTGTTCATGGTATAGAGGTGAATCCCGTCCACGCCGCTGGCCAACAAATCTATGATCTGGCTCACCGCATAGGACATGCCGGCGTCAAACAGCGCCGGCTTGTTATATTCAAACTTGTTCATAATCCGGCGGAAACGTTCCGGCAGGGACGCCCCGCAGAGGGACACCATGCGCTCGATCTGGGCCTTGTTGATCACGGGCATGATACCCGGCATCACGGGCACGTCTATCCCGGCAATCCGGCAGTCCTCTTCAAAGGAAAGGAACATTTCATTTTCAAAAAAGAGCTGGGACAGCAAAAACTCCGCTCCCGCTTCCACTTTTTCCCGCAAATGACGCATCTCAAAAACCCGATCGGGTGAATCGGGATGATTCTCCGGATAACAGGCCCCGCCGATGCAGAAGCCTCCCTTTTCGTGGAGATACGCCGTCAGTTCCGAAGCATGGGCGAAATCCTCCTTGGGCGGCACTTCCGGCTTGGCGTCCCCCCGCAGGGCCAGGACGTTCTCTATGCCGTTGTCCTTCAGCACTTGGCAGAATTCGTCGATTTCCTTTTTATCATAGGTCAGACAGGTCAGGTGCACCACCGGCTCTATCCCGTAACTGTCCCGGATCTTCCTGGCCAGCTCAATGGTCCTGTTATTGCTGGAACTGCCCCCCGCCCCGAAGGTCACGCTGATAAAATCCGGCCTGCAGTCCGCCAGAATCTCCAGAGTGGCATCGATGTCCCGAAGCTCCGTCCCGTGCTTGGGCGGATAGATTTCAAAAGATAACACCTGCTTTCCCTGTTCCATTTTCTGCCGGTAGATTTCACTGATCTTCATGCCGTCCATCCTCTTTTCTTTCTCTTCATTCGCTGTACAAGAGCATGGGCCTTCGGACTATGCTCTTGCAGACTTCACAAACAAAATTATTTTACCACAGCTCCACCTCCCTTGTCTAATAAAATAAATCTATCGCCCATAATCTATCGCCCATAAAAAATAAAAACCGACCCATAAAAAATAAAAGCCGGTGTTGACAGAGTGCGCAAAGTCTGATAGGATAGGCAATAAAGTTTGCGTTTCAAAATATTTGAGAATATAATTTATTAGGAAAATAAGAAAGGACATATTTCATGATCAGAATTGCAGTGGATTCCGCCTCCGATTACCGGCTGGAGGAACTGAAAGCCAAGAATATCGATCTGATTCCCATCAGCATCACCGTGGGAAGTCAGGTTTACACGGAAGGGGTCAACCTGGACCGCAATGACTTCTACAGAATTTTGAAGGAAAGCGACGCTTTTCCCCAGACCTCCCAGCCTTCTCCCCAGCTTTTCCTGGATCTGTTCCAGGATGTCAGGGAAAAGGGCGACGACCTGGTCTATCTCTCCCTCTCTTCCGCTTTGAGCGGCACTTACCAGGGGGCCCTCATGGCCAGGGAAATCTGCGGCTATGACAGGATTTTCATCATAGACTCTCTTTCCGCCACCTACAACATCAAGATCCTGGCGGACCACGCCCATACGCTGCGGGCCGCCGGAATTTCCGCAGAAAAAATTGCGGAAACGCTGGAAGAGCTGAAAACCCGGGTCAAGGTGCTGGCCGCCCTGGACACCCTGGAATTTCTGGCCAAGGGAGGGCGGCTGAACCGCACTGTCGCCGCCATCGGGGAGTTCGCCAACCTGAAACCCGTCATCACTGTGACGGAGGAAGGACAGGTGGCCGTCATCGGCAAGGCCCTGGGCAAAAACAAAGCGATCCAGGCCGTGGAAAAGCATCTGAAGGATCTGAATCCGGATGAAAACTTCCCCCTCTACTCCATCTATTCCTTCGGCACGGAAAACTGTGAAAAGTTCGAGGAAAAGCTGGCGGAAGACGGCATCCCCGTAACCGAGCGGCTGCAGATCGGCCCCACCATCGGCACTCATATCGGGCCGGGAGCCTTCGGAGTCGTCTTCGTCGCCCAGCCGCATTGAACCAGTGAGTTCGGGGCCCGTTGAACCCGCTGATTCCCGGCCCCATCGGAACCACCGATTCTGAGTTTCGCAGAACCTGCCGATCTCCAGTCTCATCGGAACCACCGGTCCCTAGTCTCATCGATCCACAGGGTGAATTTTCCATCCGTATATTCCAGCAGATTCAGGCTGGCAGGCCCCACGATGGGAACGTCTCCCTTCTCGAAATCCGCCCCTGCGGCCACCGCCAGAAGGGCTTTCAGGAACATGCCGTGACTCACCAGGAGGATGGTCCGGCCGGGGAAGCGCTCCAGGCATTCCTCCAGCACCCTCCCGGCCCTCTCGCACAATTCCTCAGGAGTTTCCATACCCGGATAAATCCCATCCGGGTATTTTTCCTGCCGTTCCTCCGGGGTGGAGCCTTCCGCTTCTCCGAACCCCCGCTCGATCAGATCCGGGCAGAGGATGATCTTCTCCTTCGGGTATCCGATGGCCTCCGCCACCGTCTCCGCCGTAACCCTGGCCCGTTTCAGCGGACTGCTCAAAATCGCCTCCATGGGCTCTTTCAGATTTGCGACCTTCCCGGCGGCTTCCGCAACCTGTTTCAGCCCTTCTTCGCTCAAGGGCACGTCCCGGTGCCCCTGCATCCTGCCCTCCTGGTTCCACAGGGTCTCCCCATGCCGCAGCAGATAAATTTTCATCCTTTTTTCACCCCTTTTACAGCTCTTTTCGCCCCTTTTACAGCTCCTTTTTGCGGTACAGCCATATGGCCAGCCCCCAGGACAGGGCATAATACAGAATTCCCGCCAGACAGAAGAGCCAGAATTTTACACCGACAGGGTTCAAAGCCGTCAGGAAAAACGCATCCGCACCGCTTCCGCCGGCGATGCTCCCCAGAGCCCCCACGGCCGCCGCAAGCACCGCCACCACGCAGATGAAGACCACTCTTCCCTTGGCCACTCCGAATCGAAGCAAAAAGGGCAGCAGGAGACCGGGACTTAAAATTCCCAGAAGCATCATAGAAAGAAAAATCCCCAGGCAAGTTTCCAAAGAAATCCTCTCCCCGCTCACAAACGCTCCCCTGATTAACAGCCCTGCCGCAAAGATCAGGGCCACCGCAGCCGTGCTGAGGAGGGCCACCACATATTTGGAGGACACCACCGCAGCCTTGGAATAAGGGAAGGCCCCCACATATCGGTCCCATCCGGCCTGTTCCTCATAACTCAGCAAGGTCATGGGAAAGAGGCTGACGATCAGAAACGGATACAACAAAAACAGATAATTTTCATGGGCCACGATGGTCGCCCCCAGAAAAATCAAGACCAAAAGGATGGAGCCTTTACAATAGCTTTTCATCATATAAAAATCTTTCCTCAAAAGTCCCTTCATCTCAATCCTTCCTCCCTTGATCCGCATTTTTGACCATGTATACAAACAACTCTTCGATGGTGACGGGGCTGATCTGAAGCCCCTGCCGCTCCCGTTCCTCCCGCAGCAGACTCTTCCTCACCAGGGCCTCCGCCCCATAGGGAGAACTTTTGCTCCCTTTTACGGCCTCTTTCGGGAGTTCCGCCAACTGTTCTGCGGTACAGTGGGCCAGACCGTACTCCTCTAAAAGCACGTCCTTTTCCTCGCACAGCATCAGCTTCCCCTGGTGCAAAAAGGCGATATAATCGCAGATCCTCTCCAGATCGCTGACGATGTGGGAGGAGATCAGCACGGCGTGGGACTCCTCCCTGGTGAAATTTCCCAGAATATCCACCACCTGATCCCGCACCACGGGATCCAGACCGGAAGTGGGCTCATCCAGGATCAGAAGCTTCGCCTGATGGCTCAAGGCCACCGCAATACCCAGTTTCATCTTATTTCCTTTGGAAAAATCACGGAAAGGTTTCTTTTCCGGCACGGAGAGCTGTTTCAGATACCCCTGGTAGGTTTCCTCCTCCCAGTTCCGATAAGTATCCTCCATGATCTTTCCTATCTGAGCGGTGTTCAGACAGCCGGGGAAGCCCACTTCGTCCAGCACCACGCCCACGTTCTCCAGCACGGAGGGCATGGAAGCGACGTTTTCCTTTCCAAAAATACGGACACTTCCTTCCTCCGCCCGTATCATGTTCAGAATCAGCTTGATGGTGGTGCTCTTCCCCGCCCCGTTTTCCCCAATCAGGCCCAGGATGCAGCCCTGGGGCAGAACGAGATCCACCCCATCCAGGGCAAAGCCCCGGTAATGCTTGGTCAAACCTTTAATTTCTAACGTATTCATACTTCCTCGCATTCTGCCGCCGATCAGGCGGCATTTGAATTTGGGGGACTTTGTGCGTTCTATGTCTCTTCTCCCCAAAGGAGGCGGAACATCTCAAAGACATCCTCCTCTTCCAAATTGCAGGCCGCCGCAAGCTTCATGATCTGCTGCATGTGATCCTCGATCTTCTTCAGATTCTCTTCCTGCAGCAATTCAATGTTCTTGGGCGCCACGAAGCACCCCTTGGCCGCCACCGTATAGAGGAAGCCTTCCCGTTCCAACTCCTCATAGGCCCTCTTGGTGGTGATCACGCTGATCCCCAGATCCTTGGCCAGACTGCGGATGGAGGGAAGCGCTTCATCCTCCTTCAGAGAACCGCTGATGATCTGTGCCTTGATCTGAGAATAAATCTGATCATAAATGGGAGTGCCGCTCCTGTTGTCAATGAATATATTCATTCTCAAACCTCTTTTTCGCTACAGTTACTGTACATATACAGTATATACAGTATGCACACTGTTGTCAACACATTTTTATAAAAAATTTTTTCTGTAAAAATATAATTCGTAACAGTTCAGCCTGCACCCAAGCCGAATAAATTCGGCTGGCAAAACCGCACTACGTGCATTCCGTCGCTTTTAAGTCCGCTCCAAAGGAGCGGATATACTACCGTTGCTCATAAAATGGCGCTCCGAAAATATGGACGCAAAAAAGGCCCGGAAGAGTTCTCTCTTCCAGGCCCATAATCCTTCCGACAAGGTTCCCGATCCGCTCCCATACCGCTTCCTTTCAGTTCCGCACCACTCTGCTGTTTTCGTTCCGCTTCCTTCGCTCCCATACAGCCAAACGCCGTTTCCGCACCACTTCTTTCGCTCCCATACAGCCAAACATCGCCTCCGAAAAATCAGGAAGCGCTTATGGCCCACAGGTTCTTGATCTGTCCCTGCAGCACCTCGTAGGTCCACTGCTTCTCGCTGTTGCTCCTGCGGTTAGGGTCATTCACCCGAAAACCGTTTTCATCATAGCCATAGATCAAAATGAAATGTCCCGTGGTGGTGAAATCTCCGGGGCGCATGCTGCAGACGATCAGGCTGCCGTTGTCCAGCGCCCTTTCCATCCGGCCCTGGTCCAGGGGCAGTTCCTCCCCCGACAGACCCAACTTCTTCACTCCCTCGGTCCAGAGATCCCAGCTGGTGCCGCCGCTCACGAAATAGCCGTTCTTATAGGCGAATTGGGCCATGGTGCGGGGATTGGCCGTAAGATCCTCCGTAAAGTAAAGGTAAGCCATGGCCAGGCAGGTGGGCCCGCAGCCGGACAGCCCGATCATGCTGTCCCCGTACAGATCGTAACCCCAGCGCTTGTCCCATTGCATGAGCAGAGGTACCCGGCCGCTCTGGAAGTCCGCCGACAGATCGATTTCCTGCCCCAGATAGGACGCCCGGTCCCCGTATCCGTTTACGAAATCCTCCGCTTCCGCATTTAACTCCAACAACTCCTGCAGCGCTTCTATTTCCTTCTGCTCCCTGCCGTTTACAATCTCCGTGCCGAGGATCTGGGCGATCTCCCCGTTATCCTGCCCTTCCGCCTCCCGGGAATTTCCCGCCAGCCCCTTCAAGGTCCGCAGGACGGAATCCGCAAGCAGCGTGGGCACCCCCTTGGGAAGCAGGAGGAACACCAGAAAAGCGACAAGGAGAACGGCCCCCGCCTTCAGCCAGACGGGGCGTCTCCTGCGCCTCTTCCTAACAACCGATTGTCTTTGCATATCATCTCATCCTTTCCAGATTTGCCAATCGCATACTTTTGATCTGTAGTCTTTCCTGATCTGCTTATAGCATACTCCTGGATGAGATTTTCTTCCTGCCTTTTTCCTCATGCATTCCTTGGGAATTGCTTAGGAATTTCTAAAATTTTTCTGAAGCCAGTTCCCTGGCCAGAGCCTCCACCTTGGCCTTGCTCTCCTCGTTCAGAGCGGACTTAATAGTCACGTTGTTTTCCGCATAAGTGATCTCCTTGGCCTTCTGGAGCATCTCCTGCATGACCTTGGCCGCCATGGGTCCCCAGGAACCATTCTCGATCAGGGCCACGGTGCGCTTCTGGAAATTCCGCTCCGTGAGGTGGTCGATAAAGGTTCTCATGAAGGGAAAGATTCCCGCATTATAAGTAGTGGTGGCCAGAACCAGCCTGTCATAGCGGAAAGCGTCCTCCACGGCCTCCGCCATATCTTCCCTGGCCAGGTCATGACAAGCCACCTTCACGCCCGCTTCCTCCAGCTTGCCGCACAGAAGCTCCACCGCTTCCTTCGTATGTCCGTAAACGGAAGTATAGCAGACGCACACCCCCTGGCTTTCCGGACGATAAGAGGACCAAATGTCATACAGATTCAGGTAATAGCCCAAGTTTTCCCGCAGCACCGGCCCGTGCAGAGGACAGATGACGGCGATGTCCAGAGCCGCCGCCTTTTTCAGGACGTTCTGCACCATCATGCCGTATTTTCCCACGATGCCGATGTAATACCTCCTGGCCTCGCAGGCCCAATCTTCCTCCACGTCCAGGGCCCCGAACTTGCCGAAAGCATCGGCGGAGAACAGCACCTTTTCCGCAGATTCATAGGTCAGCATGACTTCCGGCCAATGCACCATGGGTGCGAAGGTGAAATGCAGCTCGTGAGCGCCCAGGGACAGAGCCTCCCCGTCCTTCACCGCCAGCTTCTTGTCGAGATTTAGTTCCGGGAAGAACTGTCCCATAATGGCAAATGTCTTGGCATTTCCTACCACCGTAGCCTCCGGATATTTTTGCACAAAGGCCTCGATGGAGCCCGCATGATCCGGCTCCATGTGCTGCACCACCAGATAACTCGGCGTGCGCCCGCTCAGGATCTCTTCCAGATTGGCCAGCCATTCCCCGGTTTTATGAACGTCCACGGTGTCCATCACGGCGATGGATTCGTCCAGGATCACATAGGAATTGTAAGCCATGCCGTTGGGCACCACATATTGCCCCTCGAACAGATCCACCTCATGATCGTTGACTCCCGCATACAGGATAGAATTCGTTACTTTTGTCATTGTCACAGCCTCCTTCAAAATAATGCTTGTACTCATTATAGCCGTCCGTCCCTTCTTGCGCAATAGTTTTCTCCAAGAATCCATACTTTACATAGGATTTTAAAAAATGTATAATTTTAACATACCAAAGACAAGGGGGAGGGAACGCATGGAGCGAATTCTACTGATCGAAGACAATATGGAAATCAGCGAGCTGCTGTCAGATTCCCTCAGAAGGGCCGGATATTCCTGCACCCAGGCCTTTTCCGGAACAGAAGGTTTGTTCTTTGCGGAACGGGATCCCTTTTCCTTAGCGATCCTGGACATCGGGATGACCGGGCTGGATCTGAAAAGCATTGTCGCCCGGATCCGCCGCAGTCAGGACATTCCCATCATCGCCGTTTCCATCGCCCAAAACTCCAGGCACCAGGTACACATCCTGCCCGAGGGCGCATCGGAAACCAAGGGCGATCCCATTGTGGTCAAAGAGCTGACGGACCGAGTGGGCGCACAGATCCGCCTTTTCTCTTCCCGCAAGGAACCCAAAGTCCAGTTCTACCAATATCAGGAACTGACTCTGGATACAGTATCCTATCAGGCCGCCGTTAAGGGGAAGGAAATTCCCCTGACCAAACAGGAGTTCAAGATCCTGGAGCTTCTGGTCTCCAATCCGGACCGAATCTTCACCAAACGGGAAATCTATGATTACGCCTGGGACGACCTCTATCTCGGCGAAGACAAGACCATCAACGTCCATATCAGCAACATCCGCCGAAAGTTAAAGGAAGTGACCAACCGGCCCTACATCAGGACCATCTGGGGGACAGGCTTCCAGCTGGCGAAGTGATGCTGCCCGGAAGCGGCCGCAAAAGTGGCCGACGGGAATCGTTTCAAAGGCCACAAAATGGCTGACAGGGATCTCAGCAAGAACCACAAAAAGATCGAACAAGGATCGCAGCAAGAGCCGCAAAGCAATCGACAGAGGTTGCGGGAGGATCGACCTGCAGCCATTGCAAAGAAGGCCGCCTGCCGAAAAACGTCATAAAATCGTAAGAAAAATATCAGATATTCCCGGAGGGTTCTCATTGTCACCTGGAAGGCGTCTGTGCTATACTTTAGGGGGATGTCCAACGGGCAGGGGCTGCCGCAGGCATCCGTGGGGATATTTTTATATGGAAATATAGGATCGGGGAGAGTTGTCATGGGCGTGAAGATTGTCATCGTGGACGATGAGCGGGAAATTGCGGATTTGGTGGAGGTCTATCTGCAGAACGAAGGCTATGAGGTGCGGAAATTTTACAACGCCCTGGATGCACTGCGCTGCATTCAGGAGGAAGAGATCAGTCTGGCCCTTTTGGACGTGATGCTGCCGGATATGAGCGGCTTTCAGCTTTGTCAGAAGATCCGGGAACATTTCCTTTTTCCCATCATCATGCTGACCGCCAAGGTGGAGGACATGGACAAGATCATGGGCCTGACCCTGGGGGCGGATGACTATGTCACCAAGCCATTCAATCCCCTGGAGCTCATGGCCCGGGTCAAGACCCAGCTGCGCCGGTACATGCGCTACAATTCCGGCGAGGGCAGTCTGAAGGAGACGGACGAATTCAACATCCGTGGCCTGCACATCTCCCGCAGCAGCCACAAATGCACTTTAAATGGCAGGGATCTGGGACTGACCCCCATGGAATTCAACATTTTATGGTACCTCTGCGAGCACCGGGGCAGCGTGGTCTCTTCCGAAGAGCTTTTCGAGGCGGTCTGGGGAGAAAAATACCTGGAAAGCAACAACACCGTCATGGCCCATATCGCCAGGCTCCGGGAAAAAATGCAGGAACCGGCCAGAAGGCCCAGGTTCGTCAAAACCGTCTGGGGGGTGGGATATACCATTGAATAATCCTTTTGCGCAAAAGAATCGTTCCCTGAGAAGCCGGCTGGCCAGGCGGCTTTTGCTGCGTTACTGCATTTCCCTGGTCAGTTACGTGATCTTTCTGACCGCTTCCTTTTTTCTCGCCCATTATATCGCCACCAGCTCCCGCATCTGGTACCTGAACGATCCCCTTTACCGGTTTCTGAAACTGGTAGAGTTGCTTTTCCTGCCTCTGGGCGCCATTGCGGGCTGGGCGGGCATCACCTATTACTTTATTTCCAAGCCCCTGCATTATGTGGACGAGCTGGTGGCCGCCGCAGAAGAGCTGGCTCAGCCTGCGGGCCATCCCATCCAGCTGTCGGAGGATCTGAAAACCGTACAGGACGAGCTGAACCAGGTGCGGGAGCAAGCCCTGCGCAATGCGGCTCTGGCCAAGGAGTCGGAACAGCGCAAAAACGACCTGATCGTTTACCTGGCCCATGACCTGAAGACCCCTCTCACCAGCGTCATCGGCTATCTTTCCCTCCTGCAGGACGAGCCACAGCTCTCCCCGCAGCTTCAGGAGCGTTATACCGGCATCGCCCTGAACAAGGCCCAGAGACTGGAAGATCTGATCAACGAATTTTTCGACATCACCCGTTTCAGCCTGACCACCCTGACCCTGGAACCGGAGTGCATCCATTTGAGCAGGATGCTGGAACAGATCTCCAGCGAATTCACTCCCATTCTGGCGGAAAAGGGCCTGACCTGGGATCTTCATCTGGAAAAAGACATCGACCTGGTCTGCGACCCGGACAAGCTGGCCCGGGTTTTCGACAACCTGATCCGCAACGCCATCAATTACAGCTACGCCGACTCCCCCATTTACCTGTCCCTGAACCGGGCCCGGGGCGGCGTGCTCCTGGAAATCCACAATCACGGCAAAACCATCTCTCCGGACAAACTGGCCCGAATTTTCGAGCAGTTCTTCCGGCTGGATTCCTCCCGCTCCTCTTCCACCTGCGGCGCAGGCCTGGGGCTGGCCATCACCAAAGAGATCGTAGAGCTGCACGGCGGCTGGATCCGGGCCAAGAGCGCCGACGAAAGCATCGCCTTCATCCTGTTCCTGCCTTCCCAGGGGTGAGGGCGGCCACCGTTCACAGCAGCCTTAAGAGCTGTACAAGTTCCTGGGGATTGCTTTTTCAAAGTTCTCCAAAAGGGGCTCGTCAGAAAAAAGTATGAATTTCGTCAGGGATTCATCAGAACCCTTTGAAAAAAAGAACATATCTGAAAGATTCCACTCTGCTATGCTTATCCCAAACCTATTTTTACGGAAAGGATGAGTTTCTTATGAGTCTGAACGTGCTTGTATTCTTCGGGGGCTGTTCCTCCGAATATTCCGTTTCCCTGAAATCCGCCGCTTCCGTCCTGAAACATCTGGATCCGGTCAAATACCATTCCATCCCCGTGGGCATCTCCAGACAGGGGGACTGGTTCTATTATCACGGCGATCCGGAGCGCATCGAAAACGACACCTGGTGTCAGCCGGAATTCTGCATCCCCGCCGCCCTTTCCCCCAGCCGCAGCGAACACGTCCTGCTGCTTTATCAGGAGGGGGAAGCGATCAAGCTGTCCGTGGATGCGGCCTTCCCCGTCCTCCACGGCAGGAATGGGGAGGACGGCACCCTGCAGGGACTGCTGGAACTGGCCGGGATTCCCCTGGCGGGCTGCGGCACCCTCTCTTCCGCCCTCTGCATGGACAAGGACAGGGCCCACCGGATCGCCGCCTCCGCAGGGGTGGAAGTGCCCCGCTCCGGGGTATTGTCCTCCTTCTCCATGGAGGAGGCGAACCGCCTTGCCGATGAGATCGGACTTCCCCTTTTCGTCAAGCCCGTGAGGGCCGGCTCCTCCTTCGGGATCAGCAGGATTGCGGAAAAAACGCAGCTGCAGGAAGCCCTTCGGGAGGCTTTCCAGTACGATCATCAAGTGATCCTGGAGGAAGCCATTCCGGGCTTTGAGACGGGCTGCGCCGTGCTGGGCAACACCGATCTGATTCTGGGCGAGGCGGATGAGATTGAGCTTTCAGGCGGATTCTTCGATTTTACGGAAAAATATACCCTGAAAACTTCCTCTATCCACGTTCCGGCCAGGGTTTCCCCGGAGACGGCGGCCCGACTCAAGGAAACCGCCGCCAGGATCTACCGGGCCCTGGACTGCCGGGGCTTCGCCAGGGTGGACATGTTCCTGACCCCGGATGGACGAATCGTTTTCAACGAAGTCAACACCATCCCCGGCTTCACGGAACACAGCCGTTATCCCAAGATGATGGAGGCGGCGGGCTATTCCTTCGGAGAGGTTCTGGACAAGGTGATGGAACTGGCCCTGGAGGGGCGGTGAAGATGGTCATGCCCGCAGAATCTGTTCCAAAGGCCCATGGCTCAAGGGAGATTACACCAGGAGGATGGAAAATGATTGACCAATATGATGGGGAGCCCATGGCAGCAGGGAAATACTGTCCTGCGGACAAGTCCCGGGCCTGGATCGAATTGGACCGCACCGCCCTGACTTCCAACATCGCCCTGCTGCGCTCCATCCTGCCCAAGCGCTGCCGGCTGATGCCCGCAGTGAAGGCCAACGCTTACGGACACGGGGCAGTTCTCATTTCCAGGGAATGCAGCCGCCTGGGCATCGACTCCTTCTGCGTGGCCTGTGCGGAAGAGGGCGCCGCCCTGCGGCAGGCCGGTATCCAGGGCGTCATCCTGATCCTGGGCTACACCCATCCCGACGCCTTCCCCCTACTCGCCCGATATGACCTGACCCAGACCCTGGTGGATTACCCCTATGCCCTTCTTCTGGAAGAATATGCGGAAGCTTCCGGCATTAGGAGGCTCCCCGTCCATCTGGCGGTGGACACCGGCATGCATCGGCTGGGCGTCCCTGCCCATCAAAGGGAGCAGCTTAAATCCATCTGCGGCATGAAGCATCTGCGAATCGACGGTGTTTTTTCCCATCTGGGTGCAGCGGATCTGATCTCCCCCCAGGGAAAAAGCTTCACCCAGGCACAGATTGAAACTTTTATGTCCGCAGCAAAAAAACTCCGGGAATTCCTTCCCGAAGCCAAACTCCACCTGCAGTCCAGCTATGGGATTCTGAACCATCCGGAACTCACATTGGATTATGCCCGGCCCGGCATCGCCCTCTACGGCATGCTGAGCACGGAAGAGGATACCCGGGATTGTCCCCTGCCCCTTGCCCCGGTACTGTCCCTGTACGCCAGGGTGGCCTCCCTCCGGGAAATCCGCCCCGGGGAGACCGCCGGTTACGGTCTGCGCTTCCAGACCTCTTCCCCCCGCCGCATCGCCGCCCTGTCCATCGGTTACGGGGACGGCCTGCCCCGGGGACTTTCAAACGGTGCGGGAGAAGTCCTGCTTTCCGGCCGCCGGGCCCCTATCGTCAGTCCCGTCTGCATGGACCAGACCCTGGTGGACGTGACGGACATCCCGGAGGTGACCGCCGGTTCCATCGCCACCCTCATAGGGCGGGACGGCGGGGAACAGATCACCGCCTGCGAGCTGGCCCGCCGCCTGGGCACCATTTCCAACGAAATCCTAAGCCGCCTGGGGAGCAGGCTCCCCAGGACATTCTCATAAGCAGAGCCGTTAAGGGAATAGGGGACTACGCATCCCCTATTCCTGCCTGGCCTCCGTCACGATGTGGTAATAGGCCCGGGACGTCCTGTGGTAGACCAGCACGTAGAACAGTCCGAAGACGCCGAAGCAGACCACGGCCACGGCCAGAAGCAGCAGGGTGTTGTTCAGGGAAAAGACCAACAGCATCCTCCGCATGATGATGAAGGCAAAACTCAAGTGCACTCCGGCGGTCAAAAGAGGCAGGAAGAACACCGTGAGCACCTGGGAATTGATGCTTTTCCGGATCTCCCTCTTGGTCATGCCGACCTTCTGCATGATCTCGAACCGGCTCTGATCCTCATACCCTTCCGAAATCTGCTTATAATAAATGATCAGCACTGCTGCAAGCAGGAACACAATGCCCAACAGCGTTCCCAGGAAAAACAGTCCCCCGTACAAGCTATAAAAATAGGTTCTTTCCAGGGCTACGCTCTCCCGTTCCGTCGAATAGATCTGCTCTTTTGCCGCCAGATCGTTCAGACGATCCCGAAGCTGCAGCGCAATGGTCTTCTGCTCCTCCTCCCCGGCCTCCAGGTCAAAACCGTAATACCAGATCCAGGTAACCGGATATCGAACCGTGTCCCCCATTTCGGAGATCCGATATTCCACCTGATTCCAGCGCTCCATGTCCCCTTCAAAATCCGGCGTGATCAAATAAAAGGTGGGAAAAATCTGCATGGAGTCGATATCGTTGTTCACGAAATCCTTCACGTATTTCTTGATCCGCCTGGTCTCCCCGAAGGGCATGATCAAAGTATCTTCCGTATATTTTGCCTTGGTGGTATGGATCAGAATTTCTCCCTCCTCCAGGGTTTCTTCCGTCCCCATCAGCCTGTTGTAATCCTCCAAGGAAATCAGAAACATCTGCCAGGTCTGGACAAAGGAATCCAGGGCTCCCGCTACCCTGGCCTCTTCCATGGGCAAAAAAGGCAGGATCCTTCCATCCACGATGTAACAGCCGTTGGCGTCCCCCAGCCGATACTCCTGCAGGGCCGTCATTTCCCGGCCGTTTTCCGCAAGCACCTCCTTTACGGCCAGCCTCACGTTTTCCAGCTTCTCTTCCTCCAGGGATGCCGCCTGCTGGGTGCGCAGCAGAATGTTCCGGGGATATCTGCTGCGAAGGCTCTCCTCCGTTCCGATGTACATGCACACCGTCCCCGTGAGCATGACCAGCACCATGGTGCACAGGATGCAGATGCTGGCCAGTCCCGCCCCGTTGCGTTTCATCCGATACACCATGGAGGAAACGGAGACGAAATGATTGGTTCGATAATAATAGTTCTTATTTTTCTGCAGCAGCCTGCACAGCGTCACGGAACCGGAAATGAACAGCAGGTAGGTGGCCAGGATCACCATGATCACCGCCACGAAGAACCAGAGAATGGCTTCCAGGGGGTTCTCTATGACCACCGCCAGATAATAGGCCCCGCTCAAAAGCAAAAGCCCCGCCAGGGCGAACAGATAATTGGCCCGAGGCGGCTTCTCCCCCACGGACTCGCTCCGCAACAGCTCCACCGGCTTGGAAAGCCTGATCTGCCACATGCTGCGCAGCAAAAGCAGCAGGAAAATCCCGCCGAAGACCTGGAGGGTCAGTTTCACGGCCTCCCACCCCACGGAAAGGGTGAAGTTCACATTCTGATGCATGATGTTGATCATCAGCAGCTCCGCAAGCTTGGAAAAGGCGATGCCCGCCGCCAGGCCCCCCGCCAGAGACAGCGCAGCCATCATCACGTTTTCCCAGAAAATGACGCAGAGCAGATTCCTCTTCCCCATGCCCAGGATGTTGTACAGGCCGAACTCCTTTTTTCTGCGGCGAATCAGGAAGGAATTGGTGTAAAACAAGAAGCACAGGGAGAAAAAACCGATCACATAACTTCCCGTACTCAAAAGCGATGCCATGACTTCCCCGCCGCTCATCCCCTTTAAGGACTCTCCCGTGGCCAGGAACACGATAATGTAAAACATCATGACCATTCCCATACAGGTCAGCAGATAAGGCAGGTAAAACCGTTTATTCTTGCGGATCCCGATCCAAGCCAGACGGAGATAGAACAGCGGCTTTCCCGATCCGTGATTTCTTTTTTCACGCTGAGCTCCCTGAGAATTTTCATGCCGCTTCCCCTGAAGGTTTTCACGCCGCTCCTCTTGCGGATTTGTGCGCTGGGCGCCTTGCGGATTCTCACGCTGCTCTCCCTGCGGATAGTTTCTATCAGCCTTCATCTCCCCTCGCCTCCCCTGTGTCCGGGAAAGCCGGCGAACTCCTCCGTCTCTCCCCCATTGCCGCCCCGGGTGGCCAGCACCGTCAGGGTTTCCGAAATCCTGGCGTACAGTTCCTCGTCGCTTTCCTCCCCTTTGTAGATCTGGTGGAAAACCTCCCCGTCCTTGATGAACAGCACTCTCCCCGCATGACTGGCCGCCTTGACGGAATGGGTCACCATGAGGATGGTCTGCCCCTTGCTGTTGATTTCCCCGAACATGCGCAGGAGTTCGTCCGTGGCCTTGGAATCCAGGGCCCCCGTGGGTTCGTCCGCCAGGATCAGCCTGGGAGAAGTGATCAGAGCCCTGGCCACCGCCGCCCGCTGCTTTTGCCCGCCGGATACCTCATAGGGGTATTTTTTCAAAAGTTCCAAAATACCCAGCTGATCCGCCACTGGCACCAGGCGGTCCCGCATCTCCCCGTAACGCTTGCCCGCCAGCACCAGGGGCAGATAAATATTGTCCTCCAGGGTGAAGGTGTCCAGGAGATTGAACTCCTGGAACACAAATCCCAAATGATCCCTGCGGAAGGATGCCACCGCCGATTCCTTCAGCCGGGACAGCTCCTCCCCGTCCAGCTTCACGCTGCCCCCCGTGGGCTTATCCAACGCCGCCAAGATGTTGAGCAGCGTGGTCTTGCCGGAGCCGGATTCCCCCATGATCGCCACATATTCCCCCTCTTCCACGGTGAAGGTCACGTTTTTCAGGGCCTCCACCTTCTGCCCGCCGTAACGGGTGGTATAGGTCTTTTTCAGACCGTTTACTTCCAAAATACTCATACTTCCCTCGTTCCCGGGGACCGGAGGACTCCCCTCCCCCTGTCCCCGCCTTTTTTGAATTTTCAGAGGATCCATCTGATGCATTCATCTTAACAAAAAAGAGAAATGAAAACCATAACATCGTCTTACATTTCTCCCTGAAATTCTTACAAATATGTTAGATTTTATAATACAAGTTTCACTCCCCCGTGAATTTCTCCTGGGCCAGGCAGATCCGGACAGTGGTGCCCTCGTCCGGCTTGGAAGCGACTTTGATGTCGTGGCCCAGTTCCCCGCAGATCCGGCGGCAGAGATAGAGGCCGATGCCGCTGGCCCGCTTGTCGCTCCTGCCGTTAAATCCCGTGTAGCCTTTCTCGAAAATCCGGGGCAGGTCGGAAGCGGCGATCCCGATTCCCGTATCCCGGATGCAAATGGTGGCGGGCTCCTCCTGCCATATGGTGATGGCGCCGGACTGGGTGTATTTCAGCGCATTGGAAAGCACCTGTTCCAGCACAAAGACCATCCATTTTTCATCCGTCACCGCCTTCCCGGGCAGGGGATGCAGCTCCAGCTTCAGCTTTTTCAGGATAAATTGTCCGGCGAATTTTTTCACCGCCTGCCTCACCAGCTCTTCCAGACTGTGCTCCCGCAGCACATAATCCGTGCCGTCTCCGTTCAGCTTCAGGTACAACAGCGCCATCTCCACATACTGCTCGATTCGAAGCACCTCCTGGGACAAGGTTCGGGAAAGCGGGGAATCCTCGTTCTGCAGGTTCAGACGCATGGAGGCGATGGGCGTTTTGATCTGGTGGGCCCAAAGGGTGTAATAATCCAACATCTCCCCATACTTCCGATCCATCTCGTCCTTCTGGCTGCGCATCTGCTCCTGCCAGGCCGCCAGGATCCGCTGATACTCATCTTCCTGCCAGCCGTCCGCTTCTGGGAAGCGTTCCGCCAGAAATGCGGGAAGTGCCCGAAGTTCTTCCAGGCGAGCCTGTTTTTTCCAATCCAGGGCAAGCCGCCTTCCTCCCAGCAAAATGCCCAGCAAACCGCAGAGCAGGGCGGGATAGATCACCGCTTTCAGGGGAAGATGATATAGAAAAAAGGACAGCAAAAACACGCCCACAAACAGGAAGAACGCTAGAATTCCCCATTTGTGGCTCCTCATATAACGCTTTAGAAAATCTCCAAAGGCCCCTGCGTCCTCCTGTCTGCTCATCCTGTATCCCTTCCGCTCCTTCCGGAAGCCTTCTCCTTCCTGCCTCTCCCGAAGGCTTTTTCTCTCAACTTCCCGGAAGCCTTCTCCTTTCCCGCCTCTCCCGAAAGCTTTTTCTCTCAACCTCCCAGCAGCCTTCTCCTTTCCCGCCTCTCCCGAAAGCTTCTTCTCTCAACTTCCCGGAAGCCTTCTCCTTTCCCGCCTCTCCCGGAAACCTTTCCAGCGCAACCAAGCCAAGCAACGGGCGGTTCCACTCCGCAATTCCTCCTGACTCCTAGGCCTCCACCAGATAACCCACGCCGAATTTGGTGACGATGAAATCCTCCAGCCCCAGGCCGTCCAGCTTTTTGCGCAGTCGATTCACGTTCACCGTCAAGGTGTTGTCATCTACGAAACTGTCTGTCTCCCACAGCCTTTCCATCAGGCGCTCCCGGCTCACCACCCTGCCCTTGTTTTCCAGCAAAGTATGGAGAATGCGGTATTCATTCCGGGTCAGCTCCAGTCTCTGATTCCCATAGACCAGGACGTTTTCCCCGGTGTTCAGCAGGGCGCCCCGGTGCTCCAGCACCGGCAGGGAAGCTGCGAAGTCATAGGATCTGCGAAGCAAAGCTCCCAGCTTCGCCATCAGCACCTCCTGATCGAAGGGCTTGACGATGAAGTCGTCCCCTCCCATGTTCATGGCCATGACGATGTTCATGTTGTCCGAAGCGGAGGAAATGAAAATCACGGGCACCCTGGATACCTTGCGGATCTCCTGGCACCAGTAATAGCCGTTGTAAAAGGGCAGGCCGATGTCCAGCAGAACCAGGTGGGGATCATATTCCGCAAATTCCGCCATGACATTGCGGAAATTCCGGACGATCCTCACCTCCAGATCCCACGACTGCGCCTGCCTGGATATGGCCAGGGCGATTCCTTCATCATCCTCTACCAGCAAAATCCGATACATAGCCGCTCCCCGCAGTTCGTCCTGCGAACCTGCTTTCCTCTTTTTACTGAACGGAAATCACCTTGTAATCCTGGTCTTCCACCGCTTTCTGAAGCGCACCGTTATCCACGGGGGCGCTCAGGGTCACCACGGCGGTTCCGTCCGCATGGCTCACCTTGGCCTCCGTCACTCCCTCCAGGGCCTCCAGGGCCTTCTTCACTCTGGCCTCGCAGTGTCCGCACATCATGCCTTCGATTTTCATGGTCTTCGTCATTTCTTTTTCCTCTTCTTTCTTATTTAATATTGGTTTATCTGAACTGCCTGGCGTCGCCGCTTCGACAGAAGAGACCGATTTTCCCTTCCTCCTGTCCCTGGAAGGATCGTAAATCTTCAACAGATTCAGCCGCAGGGCGTTGGTCACCACGCAAAAGCTGGACAGGCTCATGGCCGCCGCTCCGAACATGGGGTTCAGCTGCCAGTGGAACAGGGGGATCCAGACACCCGCCGCCAGAGGGATGCCGATCACGTTGTAGAAAAAGGCCCAAAACAGGTTCTCATGGATGTTGGTCAAAACCGCCCGGCTCAAACGAATGGCGGCGGGCACGTCCTTTAACCGGCTCTTCATCAGCACCACGTCTGCGGCATCAATGGCGACATCCGTGCCTGCGCCGATGGCGATTCCGATATCCGCCCGGGTCAGGGCCGGCGCATCGTTGATCCCATCTCCCACCATGGCCACCTTGCCCGTCTGCTGCAGAGAGCGGATCACGCTTTCCTTGCCCTCCGGAAGCACTCCGGCGATCACCTGGTCCACCCCGGCCTGGGCCCCGATGGCCCTGGCGGTCCGCTCGTTGTCCCCCGTCAGCATGACCACCCGAATTCCCATGTTCTTTAACTCTTTTATGGCTTCCGGACTGTCTTCCTTGATCACGTCCGCCACGGCGATAAGGCCCAGGATTCTTTCCCCCTCGGCAAAGAGCAGGGGCGTCTTCCCTTCCTCGGAAAGCCTGCGGGATTCTTTTTGCAAGGTTTCCGAAAAAGCCATCCTGCTCCCGATGAAGCGTTCACTGCCTCCCACCAGGCTGCGGCCCTCCCGCAGAGCGGTGAGCCCGTTGCCCGGCAAAGCCTGGAATTCCTGCACCTCCAGACCCCGGATCCCCTGGCGTCCGGCGTATTCCAGTACCGCCCGGGCCAAAGGATGCTCGCTTTTCTGCTCCAGGGAAGCGGCCAGGGTCAGAAGCTCTTCCTCCGTCACCCCCCGGGCGGGAAGCACGTCCGTCACCCTGGGTTCCCCGCTGGTGATAGTGCCCGTCTTATCCAGGGCCACGATCTGCGTTCTCCCTGCGGCTTCCAGGGAAGCCGCCGTTTTAAACAGGATCCCGTTCCTGGCCCCCATTCCGTTGCCCACCATGATGGCCACCGGCGTGGCCAGGCCCAGGGCGCAGGGACAGCTGATGACCAGCACGGAGATCCCCCTGGCCAGGGCAAATCCCACGGTCTGCCCTGCGATCAGCCAGACTGCGATGGTCACGAGGGCGATCAGGATCACCACCGGAACAAAGACACCGGATACCCGGTCCGCCACCTTGGCGATGGGCGCTTTGGTGGCTGCGGCGTCGCTGACCATTTGAATGATCTGGGAAAGGGTGGTGTCCTCTCCCACCCGGGTGGCCTCGCATCGAAGGAACCCGGACTGGTTTACCGTGGCGGCGGAAACGGGATCTCCCTCCGCCTTGTCCACGGGGATGCTCTCCCCGGTCAGAGCCGCCTCGTTCACGGCGCTGCTGCCGGACAGCACCACCCCGTCCACGGGAATGTTCTCCCCGGGACGGATCAGGAACTGATCGCCCCGGCGCACCTGAGAAGCGGGAACCGTCACTTCCGCCCCGTCCCGCAGAAGGGTGGCCGTCTTGGGCGCCAGCTTCATCAGGCCTTTCAGGGCGTCCGTGGTCCTTCCTTTGGATTTGGCCTCCAGCATCTTTCCCACCGTGATCAGGGTCAAAATCGTCCCTGCGGATTCAAAGTAGAATTCATGCATATAGCTCATGACGCCTTCCATGTCCCCCCGCATCTGAGCGTCGGTCATGGCAAAAAGAGCGTAGGTGCTGTAGACGAAAGCCGCCCCCGCCCCCAGGGCCACCAGGGCGTCCATGTTGGGAGCCCGATGGAGCAGGCTCCTGACCCCGTTTATGAAAAATTTCTGATTGATGACCATGATGGCCACCGTCAGCAACAGCTGCAGCAGCCCCAGGGCCACATGATTTTCCGCCAAAGCTCCCGGCAGGGGCCAGCCCCACATCATATGCCCCATGGAAAGATACATCAGGGCCGCCAGGAAAATCAAAGAAGCGATCAAGCGTTTTTTCAAAGCGGGGGTCTCCCTGTCCTTCAGCAAAGGATCCTCGGACCAGTCCCCGGAGGAACCCTGCGCTGCGCCGGAGGCTGCAGCACTTCCCCCGCTTTCCCGGCCGGAGCCGCTCCGCACCTTCCTGGATGCCCCGTATCCCGCTTCCTCCACTGCCTTGATGATCTCCGCCTCCGAAGCGCTGCCTTCCACTCCCATGGAGTTGGTCAGCAGGCTCACGGAACAGGAGGTCACTCCCGGCACCTTGCTCACCGCCTTCTCCACTCTGGCGCTGCAGGCGGCGCAGCTCATGCCGGTCACCGTATATTGTTCCATATTCTCACTACCTTCTTTCTGCCATATCACTGATTCTAGCGCTTCACGGCGGCGGTTTTCCAACCTCGCCACCGACTTTTTCCACCTTCTGCTAAAACGCTTTCCTCGCCGTCAACTTTTTTCCGCCTTCTGCCGAAACGCTTTCCTCGCCGCCGACTTTTTCCTCTCTGTTGAAACGGTTTCCAAGCCGTTATCGCATCAACTTCTGCAGGGTGGCCACCAGTTCGTCCACTGTGTCCTCTTTTCCCTCCAAAATGTCCCTGGTCACGCAGGTCTTGATATGATTGGCCAGGAGCACCTTGTTGAAACTGTTCAAAGCGGCGGTAACCGCCGCCACCTGCACCAGGATGTCCGTACAGTACACATCCTTTTCCACCATGCCCCGAATGCCCCGGATCTGTCCCTCTATCCGGTTCAGCCGGTGGATCAAATCCTTGTATTCCGCCTCCGGGCGCTCTTTGGATTTATGCGAACCGGCGCGCCGGCAGCATTCCTTCTCTTCCGCCATAACCGTTCCTTCCTGTTTTTCCAACTGTTCTTTCATAGTGCCCGTCATATTCCTACCGTCCGTTATCTTCCCAACATCCGACATCCTCACGCTGTCCGCTGCGCTCGCATCGTCCATCATTCTCACTCCGCCTTGATTCCCTTCGTCGTTTATTATATACCCCATGGGGGTATATTGCAACCCTTTTTTATAAAAAATTATTCCGAAGATTTTCCACAGGCTTTCCCGGACAGCAGCCAGCCGAAAGCCTTGCCCGTCCTCTCCCCCGGATCCTTGAAATGATTCCCCTTATTCCATTCCAGGACACAGTCCACTCCCCTTTCGGACAGCAATCCATAAGCCTCCCGAACACAATCCCCCACCCTTCGCATCACTGGGTTGCGGATCCTCTCTTCCCTGTCCCCCAGGCTCAGATACACCTTTTCCGCCAGAATATCATTCTCTTTCATGTAATCGATGAATCCCGGGAACCAAAGAGAAGGAGAAGCAGCGGCGACCCCCGCAAAGGCATCCGTCCGATACGCCGCCCACAGGGCAAACAGTCCCGCCAGGGAATATCCCCCGATATAATATTTCTTTTCCGGCCCCTTGACGATCTGCAGAATTTCGGCCAGCGTCTCTTCCGCCCGTCCACCGAAGCCCTCTTCGCCGAACACGGCGGGGGCTTTCCATGGGGACAGATCATCGTTCCAGCGATTCACCTGAAACACCACCAGGCAGAAGTCCTCCCCCGCCAGTTCCCTGATTTTCTCCATTTCCTTCGACATTTCCGAAAGGTCGTGATCGTCCGCCATCTGAATCAAAATATTTCCCGCATTCCGATTCCCATATTCATATTTCAACATCTTACCAGGGTTCTCCTCTCCCATTGTTCCAAAATTTAATATCCTCCCACCTATTGTATAACAGTCCCAAAGGTGATACAATAAAATTCAATCAATTTATAAATTTTAAAAGGGGGACACAGTCATGTGCACTGCTGCTACTTATTTGACAAAAGATTTTTACTTCGGACGGAACCTGGACTACGAGATTTCCTTCCATGAGACGGTGGCCGTCACGCCCAGAAACTATCCTTTCCATTTCCGCATGGTTCCTTCCATGGAGCACCACTATGCCCTGATCGGCATGGCCACCATGGCGGAAGGCTGCCCGCTCTATTATGATGCCACCAACGAAAAGGGGCTGAGCATGGCCGGGCTGAATTTCCCGGGCAATGCGGATTACAAAGAACCGGCGGAGGGGATGGACAACGTGGCTCCTTTTGAATTCATTCCCTGGATCCTGGGACAATGCGCCAACCTGGAGGAGGCGAAGACGCTGCTCCAGCGCATGAACATGGTGAAAATCAACTTCAGCGAGGCCCTTCCCCTCTCCCCCCTGCACTGGATCATTGCGGACCGCACGGGGGCCCTTACGGTGGAATCCGTGAAAGACGGGCTGAAGGTTTATGACAATCCGGTGGGCATTCTCACCAATAACCCGCCTTTTGAGACTATGATGTTCAACCTGAACAATTACATGGGGCTTTCCATCGACCAGCCGGTGAATTCCTTCTCCGACAAGCTGCCCCTGACCGCCTACAGCCGGGGCATGGGTTCCCTGGGACTTCCCGGCGATCCTTCCTCCGCTTCCCGTTTCGTGAAGGCCGCCTTCGTGAAGATGAACTCCGTCTCCGGGGATTCGGAATCGGAAAGCATCAGCCAGTTTTTCCATATCCTGACCTCCGTGGAACAGCAGAAGGGCTGCGTGCACATGGGCAGGGGCCTGTTTGAATACACCATCTATTCCTCCTGCTGCAATGCGGACAAGGGGATTTACTATTATACCACCTATGAAAACAGCCAGATCACCGGCGTGGACATGCATGCGGAGAATTTGGAGGGCCAAGAGGTGGTGACATACCCTCTGATCACCGGTCAGCAGATCAAGATGCAGAACGGACAGTGACAAACCTTGAGAGGGCGGAACAAAGCGTCGCTCTACCTCATACGCAAACAGGATAAGCATAAAAAAGAACAGCCATGTTCGGATCTTCTCCCGGACGTGGCTGTTTCCTGGTTATTTCAGCATGAATGCGCTCTCCCAAGGGTCCTTCAGCGTCGCCTTCAGGGCGTCGGCAACAATGCTTTCCACGCCCTGGGTCATGTATGCCTGAATATCAAATTTTTCATTCATTTTCCGTATTTCCCTGCCTTCTCTACGATTTTTTCGTCAGAGTCCCGATGATCTCATAAAGCGTCTGATACAAGGCCGCCGCCTTCTGCGGTTCGAGTTCCACGCAGGCCGCAAGCCTCTCCGGAACGGTGATGGCCTTTTCCTTCAATGCCTCTCCGGCTTCGGTAATCGTCACGAACACGTCCCGCTCGTCCATTTCAGAGCGCCGCCTCGTGATATAACCTTTTTCCTCCAGGCGTTTTAAGAGCGGCGTCAGCGTGCTGGAATCGAGAAACAGCCTTTCTCCCACTTCTTTGACACGCAGTTCCTTATGTTCCCACAGGACCATCATGGTGATGTACTGCGTATAAGTCAAATCCAGTTCATCGAGATAGGGCTTGTATGCCTTGACGATCTCCTTGGAACAGGCATACAGCGGGAAACAAAGCTGATTTTCCAATTTGAGGGCAGCGTATCTGTCATCCATGAATGCTCTCCGCCCACGCTCTCCAATAAGCGTCCTCTTTTGTCCCATGCACCACGACGCCCTCCTTCAATACCGTATCGGCACCGACACTCTTCTTGAGATCGGCAAGGGAGTTTTCAAACCCGCTGCTGCCGGAGGTAGCGAACAGAATCACGGTTTTTCCCGCAAAATCATAGCTCTCCAAAAAGGTATTGATAATGGTCGGGGCGGTATACCACCAAATGGGGAAGCCCAGCAGAACCGTGTCATGTCCCGCAATGTCCGCATCCTTGTCCGCAAGGGCCGGACGGCTGGATTTGTCCTTCATCTCAACAGAACTGCGGGAGGATTGGTTCATCCAGTCCAGATCCGCTTTCGTGTAGGGTACCTGCGGTTTGATTTCATAAAGATCGCCCTTCACCGCATCCGCCAGCTTCCCGGCGGCATCAGCGGTCACACCGCTCGCACTAAAATAAGCCACTAAAATTTTGCTCATTGCCTGTACCTCCATTCCTCAATCTTTACAGATTTAATCTTGTGCCATTGAATAAATTATATAATATGGCCGAACGGATGTCAAGGGATATTATATTTCTTTTCAACTCTCGATGGTTTCCATCCAAAGCCGTATCTATTATGCCAAAGAAATATCGGTGTTATACTCAAAGCATCAAAGAGTCGGAGATATTCAAAAAAGGAAAATTATGAACATGGAAATGGGCAAGGTCATCCGAACGCAAACAGATCCAGGCAGAGATTGAACGGCTGAAGGAAATGGAGAAAAAATAAAGCCGGGTGCAATCCCCCGCTTTCCCGGCTTCGCCGGGGTCTGCTACGCAGACTTGCGTGCTGCGCACACAAAAAAGCTGGGTGCATCACCCGCTCTACGAGCGGGTGATGGGAATCGAACCCACGTGTCCAGCTTGGAAGGCTGGTGTTCTACCATTGAACTACACCCGCATATCAAATAAATTGTTCTATTTGTTATTTCATCATAGCACGTTTTGAAGCGCATTGCAATATTTAATTTCTCGAATTTCCTTTTCTTTTTTTCATTTTTAAAGGACTATTGCAATCTCCGCAACAGCCCTTCATTGCCACAATGACAGACGTTCCTGCGTCCCTCCCCCGATTTCCCGTCATGCACCGCTTCTATAATTTTTGTCCCCACGCCCATATCCGGAAGTTGTCTTCCATCTGCGACGTCAGCCACAAGCGCAGGGGTTTCTCTTTCGTAGGAAATAGAACCTTCAGATTTCCCTTGCATCTTCTGCATTCCTCCTACTTTTTATCGTTTTGCACATTGGGAAGAATGGGAAAAACGCACCGTGGAACCTGTCAAATGTGGCTGAATTCTATTATTGAGCAAAAATACCCGTAAATCAAGACGTTTTACAACTTGAAAAAATCGGCGAAGCGGCACTTTGGACAGATTCAGCCGTTTTTTCGCTGCAGTTTGCGGAAACTCAAGCTTACAGATAAGTCACGTTCTTCTCCGCACTATAGTCATGAGGCTCCTTGGTGACAGCCTTGCGGCCCAGCGCAACGGCGATCTCATACTCGTAGCCCTCCGGGAATTTCAGGGCTTTCGCATAATAATCCTTTTTCTCCCCGTACAGGGCGTCTTTGACGCAGCCGATGATCAGGCTGCCCAGGCCAAGGCCCTCCGCCGCCAGGGCGATATTTTCCGCCGCGATGCCCGCATCCAACTTGCTCCAGTAAAAGGATGCGTCCCCGCTCAAAAACAGGACCACGGGAGCCTCATAATAGAAATTGTGCGGGAGATCGGCGAGGCCCCGTCCCTGGTTTTTGTCCGTCTCCAACTCCGCCAAAATAGGGTTGTCCCCCTCCACCACGGTGATGTGGATCTCCTGGCGGTTGGCCGCCGTGGGAGCCTGGAGTCCCGCTTGAATCAGGGTATCCAGTTCCTCCTTCGTCAGTTTCTCCTGGGTGTAACCCCTGGTGGAACTTCTCTTTGCAATCGCCTGCAATACTTCGCTCATTTTGTCATGTCCTCCTTCTTCTTTTTTTATGACTTTATGTAACGAGCCCCGGAGCATCGTTTTTCCCACGATCTCATACAGATCCCGCCCGGTCTTTTCCTCAAAATACCGTTTCAGCTCCAGATGCTTCTCCCATTTTTCCTGAGGATATCTGCCGTAACGCCGTTTCACATCCGCCATCCGCTCTTCCATGTCCACGGGGCCCTCCGGCCCGCTGATACTGTCGCACAGCTGGATCAAGCGGTCATAGTCATCGTAAACCACCTTGGCCAGGGCCATCCGCAGTTCTTCCTGGGCTTCCTCCGGGATATCCTTTTTCCCCACATAATCCTCCAGATCCTGCACCGCAAAGGAATGGGTGAGGCAAATTCTGGCCGCCTTGTCATAGCCTAACTCCAGCATATAGTGCCAGCCATCGTACACATGGCCCAGATGCTTTACCCCGAATTTCCGTCCGATATCGTGCAGCAGCCCCAGCACGTAGGCTTTCTCCGGATCCATCCCCGGACACCGGGCGGCTATTTTCTCTCCGCAGACGGCTGCCACCCTGCTGTGGTTCCCCCAGGGGCCGGGGTTGCACCGCTCCGCCTCCGCCAGAAGAGCTTCCGCTTCTTTTCTTTCAGGCAACATCCGCATTTCTCCTATCCTTCCAGGATCTCCACCACTTCTCCGATGTACATGGTGTGGGGCGCTTCTTTTTCGTAAAAAGCGGACACCACCCCTTTCGGCATCCGGCTGACATCCAGATCCTGTCTGTAAACCTTGCGGCACAGCAAGGTGACCCGGGCCTCCCGGAAGGTCACCCCCTGCTCCAGAAAACGGGGTGTGAGCCCGGCCCTGGCCACCTTGTCCCCGTCCCTGCCGGAAAGAGTGCCCAGAACCCCCAAGGCCTGCCGACATTCCTCCGGATAAAAACTGATGGTAAAATAGTCATTCTCCTCCATAAACTGATGGGTGTACCGCACCGGCTTCACATAGACCGTGGCCACGGGCATCCCCCACAGGGTTCCCAGACCTCCCCAGCTGATGGTCATGGTGTTGTAATTCCCTTCCTCTCCCGCCGTCAGCAAAGCCCAGTCCTTATCGTATATTCCAAAACTGTCCACTTCGAATTTCATTTCCGTCACCATACCTTTCCGCTATTCCGGCCGTATCCTCTTGGTCATTCCCATAAATCGCCATAAAAAGCGTCATGAAAAAGCCGGATCGCAATTTATTTTCCCAAGGGAAATTGTACCAAGCCGCTGTGCGGCGGCTGGCCTCATTTACATTTTTCCATTATCACTTCACTTAGGAATTATACCACGATTCGGCCGTTTTCACAATTCCCATCTTATAAAATAATGAGCAAAAAGTGGCCGTGACCGGAGTTCTCTTAATTTAATATGAACTCCGCATAGACCCGGTACTCTTTCGATTTCCCGGATTCCGGAGAATCAAATACCCGCTTGCCAAGGCGGTAGGTGCCGGGCGGAAGCTCTCCGTACAGCCAATCCCAGCTGAACTCTTTCTCCGTGGAGGAATCCGGCGCAATGGTGTAGGCGACATCATGAAAACCGTATTCTCCTGCCAGCGCCACGGGAACGTCCTCCCAATCATCCCCTTTCTGCATCTCCAGGGTAAATGCCTCCCCATAGAGCAGTTCCCCTTTCAGCTTGTCCGATTCATGCTGATTCCAGACCAGGGTGCCTCCCGTGGAGGTGATGTTTTTCAAGGTAAAATACAGGCCGATTTCCGGGATCTCCGACTCCTTCGAATACACATAGGCGCCCCCTTCCCGCACGTCGGGCCGGAAGATCAGTGTCTCCAAAATGCCCTGAATCCGATCTCCGTACTGACTCCACCAGTCGTCCACCGTTCCAACGGTCAATACCACCACCCCTTCATAGTCCCCCTCAAAGGTGATGAAATCCCAATGGTCGGCCTCGTCATAGGTACCGACCCAGACGGGATGATCGCCGATAACGGATTCCTCCTCTTCCAGCCCCATTCCGCAGACCCCAAAGAATTTCTGGTAAGAGGCTTCCACATATCCGGCGTCCGTTCCCTCCGGGGCAAAACGAATCCCATAATCTCCCAGAAAATCTTCACTGTCCATAGGACAGGCCTCATAGCTCCAGCCTGCGGGCAGACTCAGGGACAGTTCTCCGTAAGGGCCTCCCTGGGTGACAGTGACGCTCTGCACCTCTCCATCTCCCGATTCAACCTTTTTCTCAGAAGAGCCCATCTCTCCCGATAAGCCGCTCACTTCTCCTGTGCCTGCCCCTTCCCGGATCCCAGCTCCTTCCGAAACACCTGGTTCTTTGGCGTCTCGCATCTCCGCACCATCTGCTCCCCTAGAACCTCCCGCTCTCTCCGAAGAACCTGCCCTTTCGGAGCCTCCATCATCAACAAAAATCGGCACTCCCCCATTCGTTCCTGATGCCTTCCCAAGCTCCGTCTCTTCCCGACTTCCGCAGGCGGCCAGTATCGCCGCCCCCATAACCGCTGCCAACAATGACAAATATTTTCTCATTTTTCCCTCCCATTCTGCCGACGATTAAAGCGACATTCGATTCAGGGGAACTTTGTGCGACAACACAAATCCCGAGATTGCTATCCCTACTGCCATCTATCTTTCTATTGTTACAGACTCAGAAATCTGGCAGAATGTTTCATTTGCAGGAAATTTATAAGAAAATATATGACATCCGCTTACTTTTCTCATTCCTGGGATACCGACATAAAAAAAGACCTGCGCACAAAGCACAGGCCCGGAAAACAAATGGCTCCAGCCGCCTCAAATTGCTCCAACCACCCCAAATTGCTCCAGCCGTTCCAAAATTGCTCTAACCACCCAAAATCGCTTCAGCCGCCCACGATGGTCCCTCCATTGGGATGAAGCACTTGGCCCGTCATGTAGCTGGAATCCTCGGAAGCCAGGAACACGTAGCAAGGCGCCACTTCGCAGGGCTGGCCCGCCCGCATCAAGGGTACCTGGGAAGTGCCGGCGCCGAAGGTCTCCACCTCTTCGGCGGAAAAGGATGCCGGTATCAGCGGAGTCCAGATGGGCCCCGGAGCCACTCCGTTCACCCGGATCCCCCGATCCGCCAGAGACAGGGCCAGGGACCTGGTCAAAGACACGATAGCCCCCTTGGTGGCGCTGTAATCGATGAGATCCCGATGACCCGCATAGGCCGTGACGGAAGTGGTGTTGATGATACTGGCACCCTCCTTCAGATAAGGCAGGGCGCTCTGAATCAGGTAAAAAAAGGAAAACACGTTGTTGGCGAAGGTGAATTCCAGCTGCTCCCTGCTGATGTCCAGGATGCTCCGCTTCACGAACTGCACGGCGTGATTGTTTACCAGGACGTCCAGACCGCCCAGACATTCCGCCGTTCCTTTGACGCATTCCCAGGCAAAATCCGGATTTTTCAGGTCGCCACAGAACAGGACGCACTTCCCTCCCAGCTGCTGCACCCTTTCCCGGGTCTCGCAGGCGTCCTTTTTTTCATCATAATAGGCGATGGCGACATCCGCCCCTTCCCGGGCAAAAGCATAGGCCACCGCCCTGCCGATGCCGCTGTCCCCTCCGGTGATCAGGGCCTTCTTTCCTGCCAGTCTGCCCTTCCCCGGGCTGCGCTCGGAAACGGGCCGGGGATCCATGAGATATTCCATCCCCGGCTGTCTGTCCTGATGCTGGGGTGGAAACTGCACCGGAATCTCCTCGCATTTCCGAACCGTTTTGGCGCATTCCCCGACAGGCCTTCCGCATTTTTCAATCCTTTGTTGCATGCCAGATTCTCCGCTGGATGAACTTTAGAATATCATATGATGCGGAGGCCAAAACTGTTCCTGGGCCCTTCCTTATTTCACAAAGGTCGCATACAGCCCGTGGAAGAACAGGAAGGCCATGAGGTAGACGAAGCTGCCTCCGGGCAGAAGGAGGGTACTGACAAATATGCCCCAAAACAGGACTTGACAGAGACTGTCGAACTGATATATAATTTTTGTGTTGCAAAGATATGGCGGGGTGTGGCTCAGTTTGGCTAGAGCACCTGGTTTGGGACCAGGGGGTCGCAGGTTCGAATCCTGTCACCCCGATTTGCGAAACGCTTAGGAAATGACTTGCTTAGACCGGAACGCTTTCCAAATATAACATATCTTTGCAAAGATCAATTTGATTTTCCCAATTTTTAGAGCTGTCTATGCTGTCATCAATATTCCACGCAATATTACCAACATCATTTATAAAAACCTGATTAAATTTATTTTTGTTCCTTAACACTGCAAAAACACCTGTCAATTCATTTTTCATGTCATATTTTTTTACTTCTCCATTATCAAAAGTGATTAACAGGATGTATTCTTCTATTGGCTTTACAGCTTCAATTTTTTTTGGATTTTCAAAATATTTTTTTATTATATCGTCCACACCAAATACCTCGTATTATTTTAACGGATCAATTGCAAAAAGTGTTTCCTTCTGTCGTGCTAAATACCAATTTTCCCTTAATTCCTCTTGGTGAAGGGCTGCCCAACCCAACAACATTTTTAGTTGTTTGTTCGGCATATTACCACTTATTTTTTCTATTTCGTCAATATCTATACAGCAGTCATATTCCCCATAATATGCATGAAAATGCGGCGGCACATGGTCACTATAATTTATGTATATTTTTATTCCCCTAAAAGTACATATAATTGGCATCTATTTCTCCTCCCGTTTGATTTTTTATAATTTCTTCTCGTTTATTTTATGTTAACATTATAGTAGGTAAATATATTATGCGCAATAGTAATGCTTTACAAATTCATTTATATATTAATACACAATATTTATATATTATTGCGTATCAATTACCGGATACAATAATTGTATACGGTTATTGAAAAAAGGCCCTTGCAATCTGCATCATGTGGATGCGCCGTTATCGGCGCACCCACATGATATCTTCTCCGTTTTTCACCTGGGCATCTTCGGAAACCGTGATTTCTCGGTAATCCTCCGCGGCCTCCACGCTCAGGATCACCGCCGGATCATAGCCCTCCCTGCGGATGGCGGCGGGATCGTATTCCAGCAGGAGTTTGCCTTTGCTGACCACCTCGTTCTGAATCACCCTGGGCCGATAATGCAGCCCTTCCAGCTCTTCCGTGCCGATTCCCGCCCGGATCAACAGATCCATCCCGAAATCCGTCCGAAGCAGCATACAGTTCCCGGTGGGATAAAGCTTCACAATCTTGCCGGAGACGGGGGCATAGAGTTTGCCCTGGCTGGAACGCAGGATCACCCCTTTTTTCCCCCCTTCCGAGAAACCGCTGACCTCCCCTGTCACAGGACTGCCGATGGCACGGCCCAAAGTGATCTTCCTGGCCCCGGCCGGAAGACGCTTCTGCCTCCTGCCCCTTCCGGCAAAGCTGCGGATCTCCCCTTCCGGCAGTCCGCCCCGCTTCCCTTTCTTTTCCGCAGCAAAATTTTGCATATTCCTGAAAATCCGTCCGTCCTCGTCTTCCCATTCCTCCGCATTCCCCGATTCCTCTCCTGCCCTGCGCCCTTTCCGGATTCTTTCCTCCTCCGTTCTTAGTCCATCCCAGACGCCCTCGTTTCCGTCTCTGTGCCTGTCCCCGGCTCTTCCTCCCCCTATGGTCTTTCCTTCGTCCCAGGCGTCCTCATCTCCGCTTTCTCCCCCGTCCCTGACTTTTCCTCCCCCTATGGTCCTTCCTTCGTCCCAGGCGTCCTCATCTCCGCTTTCTCCCCCGTCCCCGGCTGTCTCCAGCCTGTGTTCCACCTTGCCCACCCAGAATCCTGCGCCGTAGGCCATGGCCACCGTGGTTCCCGTCACCAGAATATCCATGATCATAATCCTTCACTTCTCCTTTTTCGTTTCTATACTTGGTAGTTTCTGCATATCCCGTAAAAGTATACGTCCTATATTTATGCGGATTTTCAGGAATTTTATTGAAAAATGGAAAATTTTGCCATATAATGGAAAACATGATGCGGCATTCAGAACACGGCGCATCCGAAGGAAGGGTCTGCATGAAAAAAGAATACCTGGCCCAAAACGTATACGAGGCTTTTCAGGAACGCATGCACTATATTTTCCGGGAATTTGACAACATCCTCATTTCCTTTTCCGGAGGAAAGGACAGCGGCCTGCTGCTGAACCTGGTGCTGGATTTCCGCAACAAATATTATCCGGACCGCACGATCGGGGTATTCCACCAGGACTTCGAGGCCCAGTACACCGTCACCACGGAATACGTGGAACGGACCTTCCGGCGCATCGAAAAGGAAGTGGAGCCTTATTGGGTCTGCCTTCCCATGGCCACCCGGACGGCCCTGAGCAATTATGAAATGTTCTGGTACCCCTGGGACGACAAAAAAGAAGACGCCTGGGTCCGCCCCATGCCCAAGCATCCTTACGTCATCAATCTGCGGAACAACCCCGTCACCACCTACAAGTACCGCATGCACCAGGAGGATCTGGCCAAACAGTTCGTCCGGTGGTACCGTCTTTCCCACGGAGAAAAAAAGACCGTCTGTCTGCTGGGAATCCGGGCCGAAGAATCCCTCCAGCGTTACAGCGGCATTTTGAACAAAAAATACGGATACAAAGGACTTTGCTGGATCACCAAGCTGTTCAAGGAGGTGTGGTGCGCCTCGCCCCTCTATGACTGGGAGCTGGCCGACGTCTGGCATGCCAATTATTTGTTCCAGTACGATTACAACAAATTGTACGATCTTTATTACATGGCGGGCCTGTCCCCGGAACAGATGCGGGTGGCGTCCCCTTTTAATGACTACGCCAAGGACAGTCTGAACCTCTACCGGGTGATTGACCCCGTGATCTGGACGAAGCTGGTGGGCCGGGTCCGGGGCGTAAACTTCGGAGCCATCTATGGCCGAACCAAGGCCATGGGCTACAAGAATATCACCCTTCCGGAAGGACACACCTGGGAATCCTACACCCTCTTTTTGCTGGATACCCTTCCCCCCAGACTGCGCCACAATTATGTCCAGAAATTCAAGACTTCCATCCGTTTCTGGCGCACTACGGGAGGCGGTCTGGAAGAAGAAACCATTCAGGAGCTCATCGATCACGGTTATCAGATCCGGCGCAATGGCATCTCCAATTATACTATCGGAAAGCATTCCAGGGTCATTTTCCTTGGAAAAATCCCGGATCATACCGATGACATCAAGTCCACCAAGGACATTCCCAGCTGGAAACGGATGTGCTACTGCATCCTGAAAAACGATCATATCTGCCGCTTCATGGGCTTCGGCCTGACCAGGCAGCAGCAGAAAACGGTGAATCTACTGAAGGAGAAATATCGAAATGTCATTTAAAAGCCCTGTATACAACATTATTCCTGTACCCATTGAAAAGATCGAGCCCAACACCTACAACCCCAATTCCGTGGCCCCTCCGGAGCTGAAGCTCCTCTACGACAGCATCAAAGAGGACGGTTATACCATGCCCATCGTCTGTTACTACGACGTGGAACGGGATGTCTACATCATCGTGGACGGCTTCCACCGGTACAGGGTCATGCTGGAGCACAAGGATATCTACGAACGGGAAAGCGGACTGCTGCCCGTCTCCGTGATCAACAAGGATCTGGACTGCCGCATGGCCAGCACCATCCGCCACAACCGAGCCAGAGGCTCCCACAACGTGGATCTGATGAGCAACATCGTCAAGGAGCTTCACGAGCTAGGCCGCTCCGATGCCTGGATCTCCAGACACCTGGGGATGGACCGGGACGAGATCCTGCGTTTGAAGCAAATCACCGGCCTCACCGCCCTCTTCAAGGACGTGGAATTCGGCCAGGCCTGGCAGCCCACCGATGATAATTGGGAGGATCTGGAATAACGCAATATTTTTATTCAAAATTTTTTCAAAAAATTTTAAAATAAGTATTGACGAATGCAGGAATCTGTGTTATCTTTTACTTGTATTCTTAATGATAGTCATTGATTTCACATATTTTTGTAAGTCATTGTCGATTCTTATGATGCTTTACAAAAATATGTGATTTTTTTGCCCCCCATATAAGAATACGAGACCTGACTGCACAACACGTGCAGTTGCAATAATCGGGCGAAACGCCCACCCACATCAAAGGAGGTTCACAGTATGAATCACGGCACAGTAAAATGGTTTAATGACGGCAAAGGGTATGGTTTCATCACCAATGACGAGAACGGCACCGAAGTTTTCGTTCATTTCTCTGCCATCAACATGCAGGGCTTCAAGGCGCTGAAGGAAGGCCAGAAGGTTACCTTCGACACCGAAACCGACCCTCAGAACAGCAGCAAAATTCGTGCCACCAATGTAACTGTTGTAGGCTAATCAAAAAAGAAAATTACTGCAAAAACCAAGACCGGCCGGTGACGGATACTCACTGGCCGGCTTTCGTTATTCCCGGCAATGGAAAGGGATAAAATGTCCTCCATCGAGACATTCCCTTCCCATTGCCTCAGTATACGATCAAGGAGAAGCTGTTATGGGATTTTTCAGCTTGTTCGCCATCGCCGTGGGTCTTTCCATGGACGCTTTCGCCGTCTCCGTCTGCAAAGGCCTGGCCATGCAAAAGGTCACCTTCCGCAAGACCTTCATCGTCGGCCTCTGGTTCGGCGGGTTCCAAGCCTTGATGCCTGCGGTGGGCTTTCTGCTGGGCGTCCAGTTTGAAAGCTATATCACGGCCATCGATCACTGGATCGCCTTCGCCCTCCTGGCCCTGATCGGTGTTTCCATGATCCGGGAGGCTTTGTCCAAAGAAGAGGAAAACGTAAATGATTCCCTGGACGTCCGCACCATGGCGGTGCTGGCGGTGGCCACCAGCATCGACGCCCTGGCGGTGGGCATCACCTTCGCCTTCCTGCAGGTACAGATTCTTCCCGCCGTTTCTTTCATAGGCGTCACCACCCTTGTCCTGTCCATGGCAGGAGTTAAGATCGGCAACCTTTTCGGCATCCGGTACAAGTCCAGGGCCGAACTGGCCGGAGGCGTCATCCTGATCCTCATCGGCCTGCGCATCCTGCTGGAGCACCTGGGGATCCTGGCCCGCCTGGGACTCGCCTGAGAATTTCACCGTCCCAGAGGGAAACACCCGGCGAAAAGACCTATCGACGCATTTTATGACTTCAACGTCTCCATCCGGTAAAAACACAGGGTGGAGATCGTCAGGAGAATGACCAGCACCAGCGACAGCAGGACCAGCATCACCACATAGGCCAGATTGATTCCTCCCAGCGCCATGCCCAGTGCGGCACCCAGGACGCCCAAGAGGATCACGATTCCCAGGAGGAAGAGCTGGAAAAACTGTTTTCCCACATTTCCCAGCACGTTGCCCACGGCCACCTCCGCCACCGTGAGGATGTACAGCTTGCAGGCACAGAACACCACGTAGCAGAGCACGGTGAGGGCTGCCGTGGAGAGCGGGATGTGCAGCACGATCACCGGCACCAGCACGTACAGGCAGCCGTTGACCAGGGCTTGGACATGCTGCATCAAGGTGGCGTACCACAGCTTTCGGAATGGATTGTCCGGAATCAGGAAGGTATAGGGGGTCAGAAGCTCCTTGCCCCATTTGCCCTGGTAGGCGCTGAAGATCAACGTCACATAGGCCATCGCCCCGGCCAGGATCAAGGAGCTGTTTTCCGCCGCAAACCCTTCCTCTCCGCTACAGAGGAAGGATACGAAGCAGCCTGCGATCAATGCACACAGGGTATTGATGTCAAAGATAAAGAACCGGCTCTTTTTATATTCCAAAAGCTGACGATAGAAAATAGCCTTGGCTCCCTTGCCCCGATAGGTTATGCTGGCCTTTCCCACCTTCTTTTTCCTGCCCAGCTGCACGTCCGTCCTGCCCTGTCTGCGGGTTTCCAGCACGGTGTCGTAATCATCTGCAAATTTCTCCGCATCTTCAAAATACTCCCCGGTACATTTCATTCGGATCGCCGCCCATACCACCAACACCACGGTTCCCAGGTACAACAGGCTGCAAATCACATTGACTGCCGTGGGCCCCAGGAACAGCAGGTGCAACACCGCCACGTACCATCCGATGAGGGGCACCATCTGAACCCCGTCGCTGTGCAGATAGGCCAATACGTCCTCGAACCGAATGGAACCGCTTTTGCCCAGGCACGTGACGAAGGCCAACAGCACCAGAAGCCCGATCAGGCCGTAAGAAACGGCCACGATCCACTTTCTCTCCCGCTCTCCCAGACGCTCCGAACCATAGAGCAGGAGCATGATGCCGCCCTCCAGAGTGTTTTCCACGACCACGGTGAACAGGAAATACAAGAGCATCCTCCAAGGTTCCACTTGAAAGACGTAGATACATCCCAGCACCAGCACGATGTTCATAAACAGACCGGTGAGAAGGGTCTTGCTGTGGGCATAGAGCAAAATGGTCTTGGGACCGATAGGGGACGGAAACAGGAAATGAGCGTCGCTGCGCCGGTAGATCAGCCCCTTCCTTCTGGCGTAGGCCACCAGATTGACCGGGATGACCCAAAAGGCGAAGACCGTAAACACAGCCGTCATTCCCTCCGGGGAATCCAGCTTGATGTCTTCAAACATGGCCCGGACGCCGAAAGGCACGGCCAAAAGGTAGAACAAAATGATCACCAGGTAAATGTATGTGACCGGCTTGTGCAGAGCTTTTCTGATCCGGTTTTTCAGGCTCCGCCCCGTCAGATAAAGAAGCGCATGCATCCTACTGCCCTCCTTCCCCGGCGTTGGAAGAACCCTTTTCTGAATCCTGTTTCTCCTGTCCTGTTGCGGCAAGGTCTTTTTGCTCCCGCTCCGCTGCGGCTGAGCCGTTCTGCTCCTGTCCTGCTGCAGCCGGATCTTTTTTCTCTTGTCCCGTCACGGTAAGGTCTTCTTTCTCCTGTCCTACTGCGGTTTGGTCCTTCTTCTCCTGTCCCGTCACGGCGAAGAATAGTTCCTCCAGATCCTCGTCTCCCACCTGCTCCCTGTTGTAGCTGCCCAGGATATGTCCCTGGTTCATGACGAAAGTGATGTCCCACAGTTCTTTCACCATCTCCAGCATATGAGTGCTGATCAGCACCGTTGCTCCCCGATCCCGCAGCTCCAGCACCATCTGTTTCAGCTCCTTGATGGCCGCCGGATCCAGACCTACCATGGGCTCGTCCAGGAGAATCACCTGAGGATGAATCACCAGGGCGCAACAGATGCTCACCTTCTGCATCATTCCTTTGGACAGCTCATTGCCCAGCTTTTCCTGTTTGTCCAGAAGCTCGAAGCGTGCCAGAAGCTCTTCCACTTCCTGATCCGTCGTTTCCGCCCCATAGGCCCTGCGGATGAACTCCATATGCTCCCGCACCGTCAGCATGTCATACATGCTGGGCATCTCCGGCACGTAGGCGAAAATTTTCCTGGCCGCCTTTTCCCGGGACGGGATTCCCTGGATCCTGACTTGGCCCTCGAACCGAAGCAGACCGGCGATGCTTTTGATCACCGTAGATTTGCCGGCCCCGTTGGGCCCCAGCAAAATCCCCACCCGGCCGTCAGGCACCGTAAAACTCACATGGTCCGCAGCCCGCACTTTCCCGTACTTTTTAGACAAATCCATTACCTCTAACATAGTATACTCCCTTCCATGAACTTCCAGACATACCTTACAGCAAAATCAAGCTGAGCAGGTACAGTATTGTCAAATGCACCGGATAGAACAAATAGAAAACATATTTCAGCTTCAGCCCTCTTCTTCCCCTATAGAAGAGCACCGGAAGCAATCCCAAAGGTGCCCAGAACTCGCTGCCTCCCATACCGAAAAGGTAATCCCCCACCCACAGGGCGGCGCAGCCCGCCACCACCTGAAAGAGACGGTTTCCCCTGGTCAAATACAAGGTCACGATGCACAGAACGCCATAGGCGCCGTAATCCGTCTGCAGCAGTTCCGCCAGACACATACAGACGGCAATCCCGGCCAGTCCCAGGGGAATCCAGGCAACCTTTGGAAGACTGCTGTCCTCCAGCTTCTTCCAGATTATCATGGCGGCAAGCCCCAAAAACAGGGTGAAGAACACGTTCTGATACCCCCAGGCCGGAACGGCTCCTTCAAAAGCCAGGTCAAAAGCGGCTTCCGAAACCAGTGCAAAGATCCCCAGGCGCAGCGCATATTTCCACACGTTGGAGGTATGCGCAAAGCCCTCCGTCAAAAGGAAGCAGAAAATCGGGAAGGCGATCCTCCCGATGATCATCCTCATCACATAATAGAGATCATATAATTCCTGGGTCCAATTTCCCGGAGCGGTGAGATACGGGACCAACAGCACCGCCCCGATATGATCCACCAGCATGGCCGAAATCGCTATGAGCTTAAGCGTGCTGCCGCTGATGCCTTTTTTCATCTCTGTGTTCAATTTCCACACCTCTCTTTTTTCCTTTTTCTCTAGCTTAGTGCAGTTTTCCTCAAAAGTCAACCGCTTATTCCGCACCATTGCCTCCGTTATCGTGCGAAGCGTAACAGTTCAGCCTGCACCCAAGCCGAACTGTTACTGCGAAGTTACGGTTCCCTCTTCCGGCAGTCGGAGAGGATTCGGTTTGTGAATAAGGGATGGCTGGCGGCAGAGAGCGGCTGGCGAACAGGATTCGACTTCGGTGCGCATGACAAAGCCCCGGGCAAAAATGCCCGGGGCTTGCACCTAACTTTGCTCATGTACGGGCGCTTACGCCCAACAGTTCAGCCATGCCCATACATTCGCAAAGCTGCGCTTGCGCACTTTCCGGTGCTTCGCACCTATCTTTGCTCATGTACGGGCGCTCCCTCAGCCGCAGACCCGGGAAGGGGCCCTGAAAAAATTCGTGCGAGCACGATTTTTCAGGGCCCCTTCCCTGGCCTGCGGCTGGCTGAACTGTTATCCCACCTTGTAGCCGGTGCCCCAGACCACTTTGAGGTATCTGGGTTCCTTGGGATTTTGTTCGATCTTCTCCCGAATGTGCCGGATATGTACCGCAATGGTATTGTCAGCGCCAATGGCCTGCATGTGCCAGATGGATTCGTAGATCTGGGTGATGGAGAGCACCCGTCCCCTCTCCTGCACCAACAGTCTCAAAATCTTGTATTCGATGGGGGTCAGCTTCACTTCCTTGCCGTCCACGGATACCTTCCTGCGAATGTCATCGATCACAAGCTCTCCCACCTGGTAGATGCGGTCGATGTTGGCGCAAACGTTCACCAGTTGGGTATAACGGCGCAACTGGGACTTCACCCGGGCCAAGATCTCCAGGGGATTGCAGTCCACCGTGACATAATCGTCGGCTCCGGCATTCAGCGCCAGAATCTTGGAGCTCTCCCCTCCCTCCGCAGAGACGATGATGATGGGCACGCTGCTTCTTTTCCTGATATCTGCGATCAGCTCGATCCCGTTCACGAATCCCCTGGGCTTCAGTCTCACGTCCGTGATCAGGAGGTGAATGTCCTGCTCTTCCAGAGCCTCCAGCATCTCCCCATAAGTTCCCGCAACGGACACACGCAGCCCTTCCCCCGAAAACAACGGCTTCATGATCTCCACGATGCGGGTGCTGTTATTGTACACCAAAATGTTCCCTTTCATATTAATTAAATACTCCTTTCCGCAATACTTCCCTGCTTATCCTCCTTACAATACATGATAAAACCCGATTGTTTCAAAATTGCATCAAATTCGTTTTCTTTCTGTTTCTTTCTATTATATAAGATCGCAAATGATAAGAAATTGTTTCACCCGAAAGTCATTGTTTTGAAAAAAATACAATTTAAAAGGCGCCGGGGGAAACCTTTTCCTTCCGACACCTTTTTCAACGGCTCGATTGTCTCTCCTCCACGTCCGCCAGATCCTCCTCGTCCAGCCGCCGGAAGCGGTTGATCCCGTCCACCAGGATCAGGAAGCTGTTCTTGGTGGTATCAAAGGCTCCCTCCTGATATAGGGTAAAAAGGATCAGTCCCAGGGGAACCGCCAGGATCATCCCCAGCACGCCGCCCAGCCGATATCCCAGGAATAAAAGGAACAGGGTGGGGATGGGCGGGACTCCGACGGAATCCCCCACGATCTTGGGCTGGATGATCTGCCGGGCCAGCTGGCCCACGCCCCAGATGATGAGGAGTCCCACTGCCATTTTGTAGTCGCCGCTCAGGATCTTGATGATGGCCCAGGGCACCATCACCGTGCCGGTTCCGAAAAAGGGGAAGAAATCCAGCACCGCGATTCCCAGGGCGATCAAAAGCACGTAATTCACCCGCAGGACGCTCAGGCCGATGACCAGGAGGACGTACATCCACACCTCTATCTTCAGCTGGGCCTTGAAATAACCGCCCACGGAATGTTTGACGCTCTTCTGCGCCATATGGTAACGTTCCTGCAGACTGCGGGGCATGTGCAGCCTGCACCAGGCGTTGATCTGGCTGCGGTCCGACACGAAGAAATAGGCGGAAAGCAGGCACATGATGATTCCGATGATCACGGTGGGCAGCTGCTTGGCGAAATTTCCCACCGCCGAAATGGTAGGGGCGCTGATCCGGCTGAACAGATCCCCCACGTAGGCGCTGGCCTCCTGACCGATATTGCTCAAAGTATTCTGCACGTCCGCCGGAAGCCTCGTATAGACCACGCTCAGGTTTCTGCCGATCTCCTGCAGGTCGTCCTGGGTACTCTGCCAGATGTCCGGCAGGGACTCGATCAGGCCCAACAGCTCATCGACCAATCTGGCGCAGACCAGGTACAGCACCAGCACCACCAGGGCGATGACCACGATGATGACGAAGGCGCTGCCGGCCTTGCGCTTGATTTTCATTTTTTCTTCAAAGAAACGCACCAGGGGGCTGGCGATCAGGGCAATAATCCAGCCGATGACAAAGGGCAGGAAAAAATACAGGAGCCTGGGCAGCAGGAAGATCACTGCCAGCAGCACGCAAAACGCCAGCCCCAGGTTGACCACCGCCTTGCAATATTTTCTCATTTTCATGTCACAGGGCCTCCGCTTTCCGATGCGAGCATCTCGTCCAAAAGCCCATAGATCTCCTCCCTCCCCTGTTTGTTCAGGGCGGAGAAGGGAATCACCACGGTCTCCGGCTCCGCCTGCAAGGAGGTCTTGATCAGCTTCACCTGCTTCTGGATCTGGCTGCGGTTGATCTTGTCCAGCTTGGTGGCGATAATGATGGGATGATATCCCTGGCTCACGATCCATTCGTACATGATACGGTCATTGGCGGTGGGTTCATGACGGATGTCGATGAGCAGGAACACCGCCTTCAGCATCTTTGACTTGTGGAGATAGTTTTCCACCATCTTTCCCCATTTCGCCTTTACCTCTTCGTTGGCCCTGGCGTAACCATAGCCCGGCAGATCCACGAAATACAGGGCGTCGTTGATATTGTAAAAATTGATGGTCTGGGTCTTGCCCGGCTGGGCGCTGGTTCTAGCCAGGGACTTGCGGTTCATCAAGGCGTTGATCAAAGAGGATTTTCCCACGTTGCTCCGGCCTGCGAAAGCCACTTCCGGGTAGAGATTGTCGGGAATCCTGCTGGTGATGCCGCAGACTGTCTCTAGGCTTACTTTTTTGATGATCATAACTCCTCCACATCCTGCTTCTTCTTTTTCTTCGGTTTGGGCTGGGGCAGGGCGACCAGGGCCTGTTCCAGCACCTCGTTCATGTTCCGGACGAAGACGATCTCCATGCCGGACTTGATCTCCCGGGAAATCTCCTCCACGTCCTTGCGGTTGTCCTCCGGCACCAGCACCTTCTTCATGCCCGCCGTCTTGGCCGCCAGGAGCTTTTCCTTGAGCCCGCCGATGGGAAGCACCCTTCCCCGCAGGGTGATTTCCCCGGTCATGGCCAGATCCCCGTGGACCGGGATGCCGGTCACTGCGGAAACCAGGGCCGTGGCCATGGTGATGCCGGCGCTGGGGCCGTCCTTGGGCACCGCCCCTTCCGGTATATGGATATGAAAATCATTTTTGCGGTAGACTTCCGGGCTGACCTGGTATTTTTTGCTGACGGAACGGACAAAGCTCATGCCGGTGATGGCGGACTCCTTCATCACGTCCCCCATCTGGCCCGTCAGGTCGATATCCCCCTTGCCGGGCATGACGTTGACTTCGATCTGCAGGGTCTCTCCGCCCACGCTGGTCCAGGCCAGTCCCCGGACGATTCCCACCTGATCGGTGAGATCCCGCTTGTCCGGCAGATACTTCACATTGCCCAGATACTTCGTCAGGTTCTGGCCCGTGACCCGGATCCTGCCGTTTTTGCCGGTGAGCAGCTCCCTGGCGGCCTTTCTGCAGATCTCTCCCAGCTTCCTCTCCAGGTCCCTTACTCCCGCTTCCCTGGTATAGCCCTCGATGATCTGCCGGATGGCGGCGTCGCTGATGACCAGCTGCTGCTCCGTCAGGCCATTGCGCTTCCATTCCTTGGCCACCAGATGTTCCTTGGCGATATGGAACTTCTCATTGGCCGTGTAGCTATTGACTTCGATGATCTCCATGCGATCCAACAGGGGGCTGGGAATGGCGGCCGTGGTGTTGGCCGTGGCGATGAACAACACCTCCGACAGATCTATGGGAATCTCAATGTAATGATCCCGGAATCGGCTGTTCTGCTCCCCGTCCAGCACCTCCAGAAGGGCCGCAGAGGTATCCCCCCTGTAATCGCTGCTGACCTTGTCGATCTCGTCCAGCAACATCAGAGGATTCTTCACTCCGGCCTGTCTGAGCGCCCCGGCGATACGGCCGGGCATGGCGCCCACGTAGGTACGGCGATGGCCTCGGATCTCCGCCTCGTCCCGGATCCCGCCCAGGCTGATGCGCACATATTTCTTGTCCAGAGCCTCCGCCACGCTCTTGGCTACGGAGGTCTTGCCCGTGCCGGGAGGGCCCACCAGGCAGATGATGGGGCTTTCCCCCTGCTTGGTCAGACTCCGCACCGCCAGGAACTCCAGGATCCTCTCCTTGACCTTCTCCAGGCCGTAATGCTGTTCCTCCAGGATCCTCTCCGCCCTGGTCAAATCCGTGTTGTCCCTGGATGCCGCATCCCAAGGCATTTCCAGCAGGGTTTCGATATAGGTTCGTTCCACGGAGCTTTCCGCACTGCCGGAGTTCAGATTTTTGAACCGGTTGATCTCCTTCCGGATCTTCTCCTTGACTTCCCTGCCGGCCTTCAGCTTTTCCAGGGCCGCCTCAAACTGCTCCGCATCCGTCTCCTCATCCTCTCCCAGCTCCTGCCGGATATAGGACATCTGCTCCCTCAGCAAATATTCCTTCTGATGCTTCTCCATCCGTCCCTTGACGTTGTCCGCCATTTCCTTCTTGGTCTGGACGATCTCCATTTCCTGATACAACACTTCCATCAGGTAATCATATCGCTCCGCAAGGGTGGGCAGCTCCAGGAGCTTCTGCTTGACGGCAAAGTGCAAGGGCATGAAGGTGGCGGTCAAATCGATCAGGTGTTCCAGCTTCCTGTCGGTTTGAAAAAACTTCTGCAGCACCACGCCCAGGGCGGGATAATATTTTCCATAAGAGACGACGATCTCTTCCAGCTGCCGGATCATCGCTTCTTCCCTCACGAAATCCAGCTCCCCTTCGCAAGAGGGCACTTCCTCCACCTCCGCCACGAGACAGTCATCCTCCGCCGGGATGCCTCCGTCCGCCGGGACAGAGCCTTCCCCTGGGATTCCTCCGTCCGCCCGGGCAACTCCCTCCACCGGGATGTCTCCGTCCGCCGGGACAACCCCCTCCACCGGGGTATCCCCTTCCGACAAGTTAGCTCCGTCCGCCGGAACAGAGCCTTTCCCTGGGATCCCTCCGTCCGTCAGGATAGCTCCCTCCGCCAGGATATCCCCTTCCTTTTCCCCGGTTCCCTGGAATCCCAGCAGGATCCCCCGGCTCTCTCCCTCTGCGAAAACTCTGACATTTCCGCCGGTCATTCTGTTAATGCGCTTTACCTGCGCCACGACGCCCATATGGTACACTGCGTCATAGTCCGGATCCTCCGTTTCTGGTTCCTTCTGGGTCACCAGAAACAATTCCCCGTCCTCTTTCATGGCCCGTTCCGCCGCCAAAATGGATTTCCTGCGGCTCAAATCAAAATGCACGACCCGGCCCGGCAAAACGGTGAGCCCCCTCAATGCCACCGCCGGCAGCTTTCTTACAACCTTTTCCTCCATTTTTCCCACTCAATTCCTTCCTTTGTGCAAAAAGGGCGCTGCAAAACCAACTTCCCGCTTTTTGCAGCACCCTTCTCCTCTATCTCGCCTTTTTCATGGGGGATTCCCGACGGATGGTAAGGGGCTCTCCCTTCCCTTCCACCGCATCCCTGGTCACCACGCAGGCCTCAATGCTTTCATCCGATGGGATTTCGTACATCATGTCCATCATGACGTCTTCCATGATGGAACGAAGTCCTCTGGCACCGGTCTTGCGCTCAAAAGCCCTGTCCGCTATGGCTTCCACGGCCCCGTCCTCAAATCGAAGCTCCACGCCGTCCAGGTCAAAGAGCTTTCGGTACTGCTTGATCAGCGCATTCTTGGGCTCCGTCAGGATCCTGACCAAAGCTTCTCTGTCCAGGCCCTGCAGGGCCACGTTGATGGGCACCCGGCCCACGAACTCCGGAATGAGACCGAACTTCACCAGATCCTGGGGCGTCACCTCACTGAGCAGTTCCCCGATCTCCTTGGTGCTCTTCTGGGCCAGCTCCGTATTGAAACCGATGGACTTGCGGTCCAGCCTGGCCTCCACGATTTTTTCCAGTCCGTCAAAAGCGCCGCCGCAGATAAACAGGATGTTGGTGGTATCGATCTGTAAAAGCTCCTGATGGGGGTGCTTGCGCCCTCCCTGGGGCGGCACGCTGGCCACGGTGCCCTCCACGATTTTCAGCAGGGCCTGCTGCACGCCCTCTCCCGAAACATCCCGGGTGATGGAGACGTTCTCGCCTTTTTTGGAGATCTTGTCGATCTCATCGATATAAATGATGCCGTACTGGGCTCTCTCGATATCGTAATCCGCCGCCTGAATCAGCTTCAGCAGGATGTTTTCCACGTCCTCGCCCACGTAGCCGGCCTCCGTCAGGGTGGTGGCGTCCGCAATGGCGAAAGGCACGTTGATGATCTTGGCCAGGGTCTGGGCCAGGTAGGTCTTGCCGGAACCGGTAGGCCCCATGAGCAGGATGTTGCTCTTCTGCAGTTCCACGTCGTCCAGCGTCCTGGGGGCGGTCACTCTTTTATAATGATTGTACACCGCCACGGAAAGCACCTTCTTGGCTTCCTCCTGTCCGATCACGTAGTCGTCCAGAAAAGCTTTCAGTTCCTTGGGGGTCAGGAGGTTGATGTCGGAAGCCCGTTCTCCGTCATATTCCTCGTCCTCCAGCTCCTCCGCCAGGATGTCCGCACAGATCTCCACGCAGTCATCGCAGATATATACGCCGGAGGGCCCGGAGATCATCTTGCGCACCTGTCCCTGAGTCTTGTTGCAAAAAGAACACCTGATTCCGCCTGGGGTAATCTTTGTCGCCATATTTTTTCCTTTACTCCAATCCTCTCACTCGCTTCATTACGCTTTCCTGCGAAATCCGCTCCCGCCGGAAAGCGCTCTCCCGTCCGGGAATATTACGCCTCTGTTCGGGAACCCGCTCCCGCCGGAAAGCGCTCTCCCGTCCGGGAATATTACGCCTCTGTTCGGGAACCCGCTCCCGCTGGAAAGCGCTCTCCCGTTCGGGAATATTACGCCTCCGTCCGGGAATTTTCTCCTGCATGGGAAACGATCACCTTGTCGATCAATCCGTAAGCGCAGGCTTCCTCCGCAGTCTTCCAATTATCTCTCTCCGTATCCGCACAGATGGTCTCATAATCCTTGCCGGTGTTCTCCGCCAGCATACGGTTCAGCTTCTCCTTGGTCTGCAGGATATGTCTGGCCGCAATCTCGATCTCCGTGGCCTGTCCCTGGGTCCCTCCCAAAGGCTGGTGGATCATGATCTCCGCATTGGGCAGGGCGAAACGCTTGCCCTTGGCTCCGCCCGCCAGCAGGAAGGCTCCCATGCTGGCCGCCATGCCGATGCAGACCGTGGACACGTCGCACTTGATATAATGCATGGTATCATAAATTGCCAGGCCCGCCGTCACGCTGCCGCCGGGGCTGTTAATATACATATGGATATCCTTGTCGGGATCCTCCGCTTCCAGGAACAGGAGCTGGGCCACCACCAGACTGGCGGTCACGTCATTCACTTCTTCTCCCAGGAAAATAATCCGATCCTTCAACAATCTCGAATAAATATCGTAAGACCGCTCTCCTCTGCTGGTCTGCTCAATGACATAAGGCACTAAACTCATTTTTCTTCCTCCATTCTGTCCAAATGCACCATTTAACAGTATTTTATCCTAATTGGCAGTTTTTTGCAACTCATATCACAGCATAAACAGAGGATTTAAGAAAAACTTAATCCTCTGTTTATACATATCCGTTCTATTCATGTATTATTCCAGAAAATTTCAACAATTTCTACCTTGGAAGCCTTATACCTCAACCGCATTTTCCACCACGAAGGCCACGGCCTTGTTCACGCAGAGATCCTCCATCACCTGCTTCTTGCCGTTCTCTCCCAACAGTTCCTTCACCTTGTCCGTTTCCATCTTGTAGCTTTCCGCCATTTTGGCCGCTTCCGCTTCGAACTCTTCCTCGGAGGCTGTGATACCTTCCGCCTTCACCACGGCTTCCAGCACCAGTCTGGACTGGATCCTCCTCATGGCCTGAGGCTTGATCTGCTCCACGAGCCGCTCCTCCGTCATGCCGGTAAACTGCAGATATTGCTCCATGGAAATACCCTGGGTCTCGATCCGGTTGGCGAAATCATCCAGCATCTGTCTCTGCTGGGTCTCCACCATGGCGTCCGGGATCTCCATCTGAGCGTTCGCAATGACAGCGTCAATGGCGGCCTCTTCCTTGGCGTTCTTGGCGGCCTCGGCCTTCCTCTCCCCGATCTTCTTCTTCACGTCCTCCCGGTACTCGGCCATGGTATCATAAACGGACACCTCGCTGGCGAACTCGTCGTCCAGCTCCGGCAGTTCCTTTTCCTTGATCTCCTTCACGGTGCATTTGAACACCGCAGCCTTGCCGGCCAGCTCCTGCGCCTGGTAATCCTCCGGGAAGGTCACGTTCACGTCGGTCTCCACGCCGATCTCGGCGCCGATCAAAGCTTCCTCAAAACCGGGGATGAACGCTCCCGATCCGATGGTCAGGGGATAATTCTCGCCTTTGCCCCCTTCAAAGGCCACGCCGTCCACGAAGCCTTCAAAGTCAATGACGGTCTCGTCGCCGTCCTTCACGGGCCGATCTTCCACGGTGATGGTCCGGGCGCTGTTCTCCCGCTCTCTGTTGATGTCGGCGTCGATCTCCTCCTCCGTCACCTCCAGATCTGACTTCGGCACCTCCACTCCCTTGTAGGCCCCCAAGGTCACTTCGGGCTTCAGGGCCACTTCCGCCGTGAAAATAAAGGGCTTGCCGGACTCGATCTGCACCACGCTCACCTTGGGAGCGGACACGATTTCCTCCCCGCACTCTTCCACGGCCTTATCATAGGCTTCCGGAATCAGCGCATTGGCGGCATCCTCATAGAACACGCCCTTGCCGTACATCTGCTCGATCATCTTCCTGGGCGCCTTGCCCTTGCGGAAACCGGGGATCATGATCTGTCCGCGATTTTTGCGATATACGTTTTCAATGGCCTTCTCCAGTTCCTCCGCAGGAACCTCGATGGTTAGAACCGCCATGTTCTTCTCTTTTTTTTCTACCTGTAAACTCATTCTTGCCTTTCCTCCTTATGGGATCTCACAATTCGTCACATACTCCTTGTACCAATATCTGGTCACAGTCATTGTACGATTATACCACGGTTTGCGGAAAAATACAAATGTTTTTTTGGCGGCAAGCTGAACTGTTACGTTTTGTTGCCTGAATCACCATTATTTAAACTGGATGGGCGTCACTTTTTCATCCAGGGGTTCCATGCGGTACTCCGGAAACTGATCCAGAAGTTCCGGCAGACAGAGCACCGTGTCATAGATGGTATCATGGGCCAGCATCACCACCCTTTTGCGGCCCAGGGCGGTTTTCCTGGCGTTCGCCAGGAGATCCTCCGGGCCGGAATGCTTCACCGCATCCTCCAGACTGGCATTCCAATCAAAATAGATAAAACCTTTTTCCGTCATGTCCCGGATGATTTCCTCGTAAACCTCTTTATTATAAGCGTTGATGCTGCCCCCTGGAAAGCGGAACAGCACGGGTTCCGTCCCGGTGGCTTCGTAAACGGCGTCAAATGCGGCCTGAAAGTCCTTTTCAAAGGCTTCCGCACTTTCATATAATTCCTCGTATCTATGACTGTTGCAGTGGATCCCGATGGTATGTCCTTCGTCCACGATGCGCTTCGCCACCTCCGGATTCTTCCGCACGTTTTCTCCAACCACGAAAAAAGTGGCCCGGATTCCCCACTCTTTCAGGATGTCCAGCACGGCTGCGCTGTTTTCCCGGGTAGGGCCGTCATCGAAGGTCAGGTACATGGTTTTGGGGAAAAAATACAGATCGATCCCCTCCGCAATCCCGGCGGCGATTTTCTCCTGATAGTCGTGACTTTCCAGGGCCTGCCGCTCCTTTTCATCGGAAAGGAAGCCCGTTTCGATCAGGCAGGAGGGCATGGCGGTGTGCACCGTCACATAATAATCCGAGGCCCCCTGCGCTTCCCTGTCTTCGGCATCCGTCCGGCTCAGGACCTGCCCCTGGATCAGCCTGGCCAGGCGTCTGCTGCTGGCGGTGCGGTCCGCCGCCAAGGCTGCCGTCAGATCCAACTCCACACACGGTGCCTGACTGGCGGCCGCCTCGCTGCCCAGATCTGCGTCAGCATCCGATTCCACATCCGATTCCGTGCCCGACACTTCACCGGCAGCCGTCCCGCCGCCCGAATCTGCGTCAGTATCCGATTCCACATCCGATTCCACACCCGACACCTCACCGGCATCCGCCTCGCCGCCCGGCTCCACATAGATTCCGGCATACCAGGTCTCCACCCCCTGGGCCTTCCCTTCTTCACAGGAATTCTGGTGGATGCTCACGAAAATATCGGCCCGGTTTTCGTTGGCCAGCCTCACCCGTTCCTCCAAGGAAAGGAACGTATCCCCTTCCCGGGTGAGCAGCACCCGGTACCCCTTCTCCTCCAAATATTGGCGAAGGAGCAGGGCGATGGAAAGATTGATCTCCTTTTCTTCCGTCCCGCCCCCGCTGCAGCCTTCGTCCTCCCCTCCGTGCCCCGGATCCAGCGCCACCAGAAACCTCCCGGCCTCCGCCTTCTTGGCCTCCTCTTGAGCCGCCTCCCTGGAAGCCGCTGAAGTCTCCTCTTCGGCTTCCGCCGCAACATTCTCCCTGGCAGCCGCTGAAACCGTTTCCATGGCTTCCGCCACAACACTCTCCCCGGCGGCCGCCGCTCCCGCTCCGCCCCAAAACAGCAGACCCAGAATCGCACTTCCCAGACCCGCCCCAAGTTTAAGCAAAAGCCGCATAAGACCTTTTGGGGAATCACAACCGCTTTCGGAACCCTGCCCTCTCCGCCTGTCCCAGATCCACATCTTGTCCTTCTTTCCCACAGAGGCGCTTCCGAGGACGGAGCCGCCGTTACCCGCTCCATCCCATAAAAAAGCCCCTGCGCAATCACTATTACTATTCTACGCAGGGACCTCTTCTAAATATGCTATTTCCAAGGCTTTTATCTCAGGGCCTTTATCTGGACACCTTCAGGAACAATTCGTTGATGCCTTCATAGAAGCCGACGGTCACCACCGTGATTCCGTCCTCCATTCCCTCAAAAAAATATTTGCTGAAATACGGAGTGGTTTCCTGTAGGGGATTCACCGGCTCATAGGGCTGGGGCTCCGTCAGGCCCATATATTCACTCCAGGCGGCAATGATGGCGTCCGTGTCCACGTCCTCCCAGGACAGCTCCGTGCGGACGTAAAACTCATAAAGCTTGCCAGTATCCGCATCCAGATAGGCGTCCAGCAGACGGTTCTGCTTGTTGGCGTTCTTGGTGGTGGTCGCCAGGCTCAGCTTCCAGACGGACACGTTGTTGCGGGGCTCCGGAATATCAATGGCGGAATATCGGACGGCGTCATAGGAGGCGGCCGCCGTATCCCGCACCGTGTCCGGAAGCACTCCCAGCTCCTTCAGGACGGCCAGTTCCCGGTTGCAGGTCTCGTAAAGCTTCTCGTCCGTGATCTCCTGAGAGGTGATGTCCCTCCTGTTGACCACAAAGGCATAGCTCCCCGTCAGCTCCTGATAGTCCGCCTGATCCCCTTCCATCCTGGCCTGATTGTTCAATTCATCCCCCGGCTCAGACTGACTGTTCAAACATTTGGATAAAATATAAAGCTTTTCATTGCTGCTCAAGGAATATCGATAGCCCTCGCTCTCCTCTTCCACCAGCTGGGATTCCAGGCGGTTCAAGATCTTTTTATCCTGATAACGGGCCAAAAACTCCGGTCCCAAAACTGCCGCCGCCACGACCGCTGCCGCCAGCAGGGAGAGGCAGACGTTAACTATAATCTTGCGCATCCTTCCTCCTCCGTTCCCCTTCTTTTTTGTCAAAAGTTCTTCCCCTTTTTATTCTCAGGCGATCAGGAAGCGGATGGTGGTGCCTTCTCCCAGGACGCTTTCGATCTGCAGCTCGCTGTGATGCAGCCGCAGGATCTCCACGCACAGGGCCAGCCCCAAACCGGCGCCGTTCCGACTCCTGGATCGGGACTTGTCCACCATGTAAAAGGCCTCCGTGATCTTCTGGACTTCCCCTTCCGGGATGCCCTCCCCGTAATCCCGCACCTCGAACAAGTAGCCTTCCGGGGTGGAATACCCTTTCACGTCGATGACCCCGCCCGGCTCCGAGGCCTTACAGGCGTTGTCCACCAGGTTCAGCAGCACGGATTTAATCAAGTTGACTTCAATCCATATCTCCGCCGGATCGTATTCCACATGGAAAAGATAACCGCTCTCCCCGAACATGTCGTTCAAATAGGAAAACAGTTCCTCCACATCCGTCTTCTGGGGCACGATCACGTCACGCTTGGTCACGATGATGTCCAGCAGCCTGAGGGACATAGCTTCCAGACGCTTTCCTTCCGAATAAATGTAACTGGCGGAGAGAAAATGCTTTTCCTCGTCCAGCTTCCTGGAACGGAGCAGATCCGCATAACCGATGATGGCCGTCAGAGGCGTCTTCAGCTCATGGGCGAAAGCGGCGATGAACTCTTCCCTGGATCGGATCTCTTCCTCCAGCTTATGGATGTTTTCCTCCAGGGCCGCCGCCATTCTGTTATAATCCGCCGTCAGCTGTCCCAGTTCGTCATGGCTGATCTGCTTGGCCCGATATTGGTACTCACCTTCCGCCATCTTCCGGGTGGCCCGGGTCAGCAGGCGGATGGGCCGGGTCAGCCAGATGGACAGCAGAGACATGAGCAGGGAGCTGACCAGCAACAGCGCCACCGTCACCCGGCGGTACACCTCGAAGCCCCTGGCCCGCTCTTCAAACACCACCGACACGTCCTGCATGGTCTCCAGATACAGCACCCGGTTCAGGGCGCTCAACATCATCCCGGTCTGAATATAATATCGGTTCCCTACGGGAATCACCTGATGGAGCCGGGTGTTTTCCTGGATCTGTTCCAGAAGGGCGGTGTCCTCCGTAAATCCGTCGCTGGCATAGAGGATCCGCTTGTTTTCGCTGGAAATGCGCAGGAGCCTTCCCCCTTCCTGGTCGCTGGCCTCCAGCCGGGAACCGATCTGCTCCACGGTCCTGTCCGGCAGCACGTCGTACTGGGAAGGCACGTTGAGGGCCGCCGTCTCAAAGGCGAACTGCAGGATGCTGCTTTCGTAGACGGCCTGCCGCACCTCCCTCTCCAGGGAAGTCTGAAACACGAAGTTCACGAAAATATAGCCGCTGAGGCCAAAGGCGGCCGCCATGACGATGATCGTGCAAATCAATATTTTATAGGAAAATTTCATTCAATAGCACCTTCAATCCTCGATTTCCAGGCGGTACCCCACCTTGTAGACCGCCACCAGCTGCTCTTCCCAGCCCATTTTCCGGCGCAGCCTCTGCACATGGAGATCCAGGGTACGGCTGTCCGCAAAATACTCCCCTTCCCAAACCTTTTCATAAAGGGTTTCCCGGAAAAGGGCCACGTTCTTGTTGCGCATGAAAAGCACCAGAAGGCCGAACTCCTTGTTGGTCAGCACCACCTTCCGGCCTCCTTTGGTCACCTGCCTGGCCTCCACGTCCACCACCACGTCCCCGGCCTTCAAGATCTTCTGGGCCTTGTTGTAACGCCTGAGCACCACTTCCACCCGGGCCACCAGCTCCACCACGTCGAAAGGCTTCACCAGGTAATCCTCCGCCCCCAGCTTCAGTCCCTTCACCCGATCCCGGACCTCGTGCCGGGCGGTGATGAAGATCACCGGAATTTTCAGGGGCCGGATGTAATCCATCACGTCATACCCGTCCACCCCCGGCAGCATGATGTCCAAAAGCACCAGGTCAAAATGCTCCTGGTCGATGAGATCGATGGCCTTCAGCCCGTCCTGGACGCTCTTGCAGCTGTAGCCCGCCGCCGTCAGGTTGATGTCGATCAGGTCACAAATCGGTTTTTCATCATCTACGATCAGTATCTTTATCATTTTGTTCCAATTCCCATCCCCAGAATTTTCGTATTTTCACCGCAACATCCATCAGGGCGTCGTCTTTCGTGCATTGGTAATAATCCTGGAACTCCGTATCCTTGTCGAAGCCGTCGGTCCGCTGGTAGTAAATCCGGCATTTCACGTCCACCACCCGCTCGTTTTCCTCATTGGTGTAACTCAGGCTGGCCAACACCGCCAGATCCTTCATGCCGTCCCCGTCCAGATCCTGACAGATCATCCCCTTCAGCGCATACAGGTTCTCATAATCCTCCATGGGCTGGAAGCTCCAGACGATGTCCCCCTGATTGTTGACCAGATAAATCATGAAAAAATCGAAGCTGGCCATGGAATAGACCCCGGGCACGATCTGCAGACGGCCCATTTTTTCAAAATTCTTGGTATAATTGTGTTCCTTGATGATGGAAAAACCGTTGTTCAAAAGCTCCTGCAGGGTGGTGGCGGTATAGAGGAACTCCGTGGAATACCCGTCCCTCGTGTGGGCCAGGATCATGTCCACGCTGCGGTTCATGCCGAAGCGGTTCAGTTCCTCCGACACCCGCCAATCCCGGTAAAAGGTTCCATCCTCCTGATACAGCACGTCCCCCATCTTGTAAGACCTGCCCGCATACTCCCCAGTGTCATTGGCGCAGTTGGTGATCAGGATGATGTCCGTCCTGCCGTCCCCGTTGGCGTCCTGGAAGGAAATGGCCGCAATTCCCTGGGTGGGCTGCCGAAGCTGCCCACGGATGCAGTAATTCGTCTCCAGCCGGTTGGTCTTCCACAGGATCTTCCCGGAGCCCTCCGTCAGGAAAAGCGCCAGCCTCTGATACTCCCCGTCAAAGGCGGGAATCAAGGTCAGCTCCTCTTCCCCAAAGCTTTCCGCCAGCATGGGAAAAACCTGCTCCTCTATAATGGAATAACCGCTTTCTTCTATCTGATCCCTGGTCTGAATGTCGGCAAAACAAGTTTCATAAAGCTCATATTGTGCGAGCAATTCCTCCAGTTCCGAAGCCTTCTGAACGGAAGTCGAGTTCTCCGGCTCTTTTCGGACGGAAGCCAGGTTCTCCGCTCCGTTTCGGAAGGAAGCCCAATCCCCTGCGCCTTTTGGGGCGGAAGCCAAATCCCACGCTTCTTTAAGGGCGGAAGCCGAAGCCTCGCTTTTTTGGAAGCTCAGGCACAGAAGGAGACATAGGAGAACGAGCCGCCATGGTTTTCTTTTTTTCATATCAAAAATCCTCCATTTTCATTTTAACCTCATTTTGCATCATTTCGGCATCCAAAAACTACCATCATATTTTCTTTTCTGCGGCTCATACTATAACCAAGATAAGCGTTGACAAGTACGAGACCCGACAAAAGACCGCAAGGAACCTTGTTCAGGATAAGTGCTTGCCGCACTTATCTTGAATATAGACAAGCTGATACAGAAACGAGGTGAGAAAATGTCTAACAGCAGAAACAGCAAGGTAGAGGTGCCTGAAGCCAAGGCGGCCATGGATCGTTTTAAGACCGAGGTTGCATCTGAGCTGGGTGTAAACCTGAAGGAAGGCTACAACGGCGACCTGACTTCCAAGGAGGCCGGTTCCATCGGCGGCGAAATGGTTCGCAGAATGATCCAGAAGCAGGAAGAGCAGATGAAATAAGCTCTAAAGAAAAAAGGGCGGCCGCACTGCAATGTAAAAATGCAGGGCGGCTGCCCTTTTTGGGCAATGCCTCACCCGATCACTTATTTCTGCCGCAGCACTTCTTATACTTCTTGCCGCTCCCGCAGGGGCAGGGATCGTTGGGATAAATCTTCTCCCCCTTCACAATGGTAGTGGAAGCCTTCTGCTCTTTGTACAGCGCCTTGCGGGTATCCTCGTCAAATATCCCGTCCCACTGCTCCAGATTGTACAGCCAGTCCGCATCCGCCGCCACCATGTTCTTGTAAAGCAACGTCTTGTCAAAGCCCAGGTTCACCTGGGTATCCTCTTCCATCTCTTCGATGGGATTCTTCTCCACCAAACTGTCATTGATCCCGTCCAGGAAACCGGTCATGGTCAGGATCGGCACCTGGTACTTGTCCGCCAGCTCCTGCACGGTTCCCGTCACCACCTCGTCGGGATTGGACAGAAGCTGCTCATAGATCCCCTTTTCCGCCGCAAAATAGGCGTCCCAGATCCTCTTCAGCTGTTCCTGACTGGTCTTCTCATTATAAGCCAACTCTCTCCACTGTTCCAACAGTAACATAGTCAACACCATCCTCGTATTTTTTCAAATTTCCTCGCCGCCAACAGCTGACAGCTTCGCTCATTAACAACAGTATATTACAGAATGGGACGGAACGCAAGTGCGAGTTTTGGCAAGGAAATCCTCACCCTTCCGGCCGCTGTACCAGGCGGTCAACCAGACGCTTCTCCAGGTCCGGCGTGAGTCCCTGTCGGCGCAGGTATTGGACAGGGGAGCCGAACTGCCGCCCTATGTAGGCCAGCAGCCATCTCATGTTCTCATAATTGGAGCCGGAAACGTCCTCCGTATGGCCCTCGATATAAGTATGGCTCACCTCGAAATCCGCCACGATGTCGCAGTCCTCCACCCCGGCCAGGGCGAGGAGAAACAGGGCGATGATGCCCGTGCGGTCCTTGCCGTTGAAACAGTGAAAGGCCGCCGATCCTTCCGTGTCCGCCAGCTCCTGCAGGACCCGAAGGATCCTGCTGCCGGATTTGTCCACGATCTGCTGATACAGTCTCCGAAGGGTCAGGGTATCCTTTTCCCCGGGCAGAACGCCCAATTCTTCCGGATGGATCTCTTCCTGCAGCGGAATGTTTACGACCCTGATGCCGTCTTCTTCGCCGATTTTATCCGGCATATACACCAAATCCCCGGGATTGCGCAGATCAATGATCTTTTGCATGCCCATTTTTCGCAGGGCCGCAATATCCTCCCTGGCGGCGGTGCACAGATGGCCGCACCGATAAAACACGCCGTAGCGGGTCATGCCTCCGCCCCAGACCGGATAGCCGCCCAGGTCCCGGAAATTCAAGATCCCCTTAAAGGGATAACGCTTATAACAAAAAACGGAATCCATACGTCCCTTTCCCCACGGTTTTTCTTACGCCTTCTTCAAAAACCCCACTCCAAGCGGATGAGGGCCGGTGTGCACCGCTATGGTGGCGCCGATCTGGTACATCTCAATCTCTTCCACGTCCAGCACCCCGGCGAAGCGTTCCTTTATCTTCTGCCGGAATTCCCTGGCCTCCGGGATGTCGTATCCGTAACCCACGTCCACCCGATAGTCCTTCATGTCGGCCCCCTGGGCCAGCAAGGACTTGATATGGTTGTCCAGGAGATTCATCACTGCCTCCAGGGACTTCCGGCGGCTGCGGGACAGGCCGGAAGGGAAAATCTCCCCTTCCTTCAGGGTGATCAGGGGCCGGATGCCCAGCACGGAAGCAGCCAGGCCGGAGAGTTTCCCGATTCTCCCGCCGTGCTTCAGATAATCGATGCTGCCCACGGTGAAGAAAATCCTGCCCGTATCCCGGATCTTCAGCAGACGGTCCACGGCTTCCTCATATCCCACGCCCTGCTCCTGCAGCTTCACCGCCTCCAGGACGTACATACCCTGGAGCACAGTGTCCACCTTGGAATCGATCACTTCGATCCGGGCCTCCGGACAAGTTTCCAGGACGATCTCCCGGGCGCTCATGGCGGCCTGGTAAGAGCCGCTGAACTTGACGGTGATACAGATACAGATGATGGGGATTCCCTGCTTCGCATATTTTTCAAAAACGGTTACGTAATCCTCTATGGACGGCAGGGAAGATTTGGGAAACACCACGTTCTCCTGCTCCACCATCAGATCGTAAAATTTCCGTATGGGCATCTCCGCAATTTCTTTGTAATAGGTTTTGTCGTCAAAAGACACGTAAAAGGGGACCACTTCCACCCCTTTTTCCCGGACCAGCTCTTCCGGCAGGTCACAGGAACCGTCGCTGATAATCTGATACATACCATCCACCGCCTAATCTGATTTCTTTCGCAGTTTTCCGCATGCCGGGAAAATTCCCTTCCGAAATCTCGGAAAACCTCTCCCGGCCTTGCGCCACAGGCCTCAGTCTCCCACTTTCAGCCCCGGCCTTGCGCCGCCAGTCTCAATCCTCTGTCACCAGCACCTGACAGCTTCTCATAGTCTCCAGGGCGCATTTATGCTTCTCCGGCGTCACCCCAGCGCAGCAGGAAGCATCCGCCAGAACGGGAATCTCCGGCATGGCGGCCTTCAAAAGCAGGGCGTTGGAAACCACGCAAATGTCCGTACAGACACCGATCAGTTCCACGCTCTCCACTTCTCCCCGTTCCGCTTCCGCCGCCAGATCCGCAGCCAGCTTCTGGCTGCCGAAGGATGGCTTGTCATAAACCCTGCAGTCCTTCTCCAGGCGAAACCGCTCCAGGGGCTCGATGAGCCTCCAGCCCTCCGTGCCCTCGATGCAGTGCTCCACGGGAAGGTTCCTGCCCTCCTGGGTGGAGAGGTAGTTCGGCTGATGGGTGTCTCTGGTGAAAATCACTTCTCCCTCAAAGCCCTTCACCTTTTCCACCACCTTCGGGACGATGGCCCGGGCCTCCTGGCTCCCCAGGACCCCGGTCACGAAATCTTCCTGCATGTCCACTACGACGAGATATTTCTGCGGCATGACTGATTCCTCCATCCTAAATTTCCGAAAGGATTGTCCTTTCGGAATCTGTTATCTGGTTTTTGCGCTTCAACATATAGTTTATTTTACTACATATTGCGGATTTTGCAAGCACTTTTTGTTTTCTTAGGGAAGGATTTTTATTTTCTCACCGAAAATACACAGCCGCAGTAATCCTGGCGGTACAGGTCATAGCGGGCCGACAGTTCGATGGAGCGTTTGTAACCCTCTTTTTTCTTGAAATCCGAGGGCAGCCAACGCACTCCCAGTTCCTCCTCCAGGGCGAAACCGATCTCGTTGAGCTTTTCCGCATTTTTCAGAGGGCTGATGGTCAGGGTGGTGCCGAAGAAATCGAAGCCCTTTTCCCGGGCCTCCAGGGCCGTCCGGCGCAGGCGCAGCTCATAGCAGCGGAAGCACCGTTCCCCGCCCTCCGGGCAGTCCTCCAGCCCCCTGGCCATCTCGAAAAAACGTTCCGGCTCGTAGTCTCCCTCCAAAACCTCAATGGGATACCGGCCGCCTTCCTGGTTGTATGTACGGATCAGGCGCTTTTGCTCCGCCACTCTCCGTTTATATTCTTCTGCGAAAGAAATGTTGGGATTGTAGTAGAAAACAGTGATGGCAAAATAGACGCTCAAATATTCCAGCACATAGCTGCTGCAGGGAGCGCAGCAGCTGTGCAGGAACAAGCGGGGCGGAAGCTGTTCCCGGTCGAATTCCGGCAAAGCCGCCAGAAGCTTTTCCAGTTCCTTTTGATAATTTTTCTTATTCATCCTTTGTTTCTCAAAACCTCTTCATACCGTCGGCCCGCTTTTTTCCAGTTGATCAGATCGAACCAGCCTTCCACGTAATCCGCCCGGCGGTTCCGATACTGAAGGTAATAGGCATGCTCCCACACATCCACCAAAAAAAGCGGCGTGTAGGTTTCCAGATCCGGCACGTCCTGATTAGCCGTCTTGAGGATGGACAGTTTTCCCTGATGATCGGAGACCAGGACGGCCCAGCCGGAACCGAATTGGGAGATGGCAGCCTGCTTCATCTGGGCTTTCCACTGCAGGAAGGAGCCGAAGTCCCGATTCAGGGCCTCCGCCAGTTCCCCGGAAGGCAGCTGTCCCATGGGGCTTTTCATCCCGTCAAAATACAGCTCATGGTTGAAAGCCCCTCCCCCGTTGTTGCGGACGGAGGTTCGAACCGCCGCCGGCAGGGAGTCCATTTTCGTCAGAAGTTCCTTCAAGCTCATTTTTTGTAGCTGGGGATAATCCGCCAGGGCATCGTTCAGGTTGTCCACGTAGGTTTTGTAATGCCTGTCATGGTGAAAGGTGAGGGTCTCCCCGTCCAGAACCGGCGCCAGCGCCCCGTACTCATAGGGCAGGGGCCGCACCACAAAGGGATAGATTTCTGCTTGCATCGCAATTCTCCTTAATTCATTTGAAGTCTGTTATAGTATACTCCAAATTCTGGGATTTATACTCCCTTCAGCTTTTGCTCCGCCAGTTCCAACACGCCTTGCACGATCTTTTCCGCCAGCTCTCCCTGATACTTTTCGGACAAAAGATTCCCGCATTCTTCCTGGTTGGTCAAAAAGCCCGTCTCCACCAACACCGCCGGTCTCTGATTGTCCCGGAGCACCTGGTAATTTCCCTCCGAGACGCCCCGAACCTTCAGATCCTCGATCTCCGTCACGGCGTCCCGAATGCTCTCGGCATATTCCTTTCCCTCATCGTCCCTTTTCCAATAAAAGCACTCCAAACCGGAGACCGAGGCATCGTCCTCAAAGGAATTGCAGTGAATACTCAGGAAAAAATCCGCTTCCTCTCTATTGGACAACTCCGCCCGCTCTTCCAGGCTCACTTCCACGTCCGTCTCCCTGGTCATGAGGACGGTGACGCCCTGCTGCTCCAACAATTCCCGAATGCGCTGGCAGATTGCGAGGGTGACGTTTTTCTCCTCCACCAGCTCCCCGTCCAGGGTGACGCTGCTCCCGCTGTCCATGCCTCCGTGCCCCGGATCCAACACCACGGTATAGCCGACGTAAGGGCCGGGAACATCCTCTCGATCTCCGTCCCCTTTTCCTGTTTCAAAAAATTCCGTTTCCCCGGAGCCGGGGCCTTCCCTCCCGATTTCTTCGGCCTGGACATCTTCCGCATCCCCCAGGCCAAATCGCCCCCATAGATACCGGCCGCCGCAGATCATCAAAAACACCGCCCCTATCAGAAGGATTCCCTCCGCCGCCAGTTTCACGTAATACCGTATTACCGTCCTCCTGTGGTTCCTTTGCCTTCGGCTCAACCGATCATACATGCCATCCGCTATCGTCCTTTCCAAAAAAATTACCAGAACAGTATAGCGGAATTCGACAAGCTTGGCTATAAAATCTTCCCATTCTTAAGAAAATATTTAATTTCGTCAAGGGCGATCCATCTTACAGGGAAGCCACATCCACCAGAGTCAGCTCCTGCCCCGCATTTTCCAGGCTGGTGGCCAGGGCCCTGGCGGTATCCAGAGAAGTCAGGCAGTTGACGCCGGTCTCGATGGCCGTCCGCCGGATCAGGAAACCGTCCCTGGACTTGTCCCTTCCCTGGGTAGGGGTATCGATGACCAGATCGATCCGGTGTCCCAGGATCAGATCCATGACGGTAGGGGATTCCTGGGAAATCTTGTTGACTTTCCGGGCCTTCACCCCGGCTTCGTTCAGGGCCGCCGCCGTGCTCCTGGTGGCATAAATGGTGTAACCCAGCTTCTCAAACCGTCTGCCGATGGCAATGGCCTCCCCCTTGTCCGCATCCTTCACGGTGATGATCATCTGCTTGTACCGGGGCAGATCCACCCCGGCCCCCAGGAAAGCCTTGTACAGGGCCTCGTGGAAGGTCTTGGCGATCCCCAGGCATTCGCCGGTGGACTTCATCTCCGGCCCCAGGCTGATCTCCGCCCCCCGGATTTTTTCAAAGGAAAATACCGGCATCTTGATGGCGTAATACTCCGCCTCCGGCTGCAGGCCCGGCTTGTAGCCCAGCTCCCGGATGGTCTTGCCCAGGATCACCTCCGTGGCCAGATCCACGATGGGAATGCCCGTCACCTTGCTGATGTAGGGCACCGTGCGGGAGGAACGGGGATTCACCTCAATCACGTACACGTCCTCGTCAATGGCGATGAACTGGATATTGATGAGGCCCTTGACGTGCAGGGCCGTGGCCAGGCGCTTGGTGTAATCCGCAATCTTGTCCTTGATCAGCTTGCCGATGGTGGGCGCCGGGTACACGGAGATGCTGTCCCCGGAATGCACGCCGGTCCTCTCGATATGCTCCATGATCCCGGGAATCAGGATGTCGGTGCCGTCGCAGACCGCATCCACCTCGATCTCTTTTCCCATAAGATACTTATCCACCAAAATGGGATGGTCCTGGGCGATGCGGTTGATGATGGCCATGAATTCCTCGATCTCCTGGTCGGAAATGGCGATCTGCATGCCCTGGCCCCCCAGCACGTAGGAAGGCCGCACCAGCACGGGATAGCCCAGGCGGTTGGCCACCTCCTTGGCTTCCTCCGCCGTATAGACGGTGCCTCCCGCCGCCCTGGGAATGTGGGTTTTTTCCAAAATCCTGTCGAAAAGCTCCCGATCTTCCGCCGCATCCACGTCCTCGGCCTTGGTGCCCAGGATGGGCACGCCCATCTTCATGAGGTGCTCCGTGAGCTTGATGGCGGTCTGGCCGCCGAACTGCACCACCGCCCCGTCCGGCTTCTCGATGTCCACGATGGCCTCCACGTCCTCCGGGGTCAGGGGTTCAAAATACAGCTTGTCCGCAATGTCGAAGTCCGTGCTCACGGTCTCCGGATTGTTGTTGATGATAATGGTCTCATACCCCTCTCTGGCAAAAGCCCAGGTGGCATGGACGGAACAATAGTCGAACTCGATGCCCTGTCCGATACGGATGGGGCCGGAGCCCAGCACCAGCACCTTTTTGCGGCCCTGGGTGGCCACGGCCTCGCACTCCCCGCCGAACACGGAGTAATAGTAGGGGGTGGCTGCGGCGAACTCCGCGGCGCAGGTGTCCACCATCTTGTACACCGCATGGATGCCGTTTTCCTTCCGCATCGCTTTGATCTCCCCTTCGGGAATGCCGGAGAGTCTGCTGATCACGTTGTCCGGGAATTCCAGCCGCTTGGCTTCCCGCAGAAGCTCCGGCGTGAGGGGGCCTGCCTCCAGGGCGGCCTCCATCTCCGTAAGGATGGCGATTTTGTCGATAAACCAGGCATCGATCTGGGTGATCTCATGGATCTCCTGGATGCCGATCCCCTTGCGCAGGGCTTCGGCGATGACCCAGATCCGCTGGTCGTCCACTTTTTTCAGGCGATCCCGAAGCTCTTCCGCATCCAGGGCGCTGAAATCATAGCTCCGCAGGCAGTCCACGTGCTGCTCCAGGGAACGGATGGCCTTCATGAGGGCCCCTTCAAAATTGTTGCAGATGCTCATGACCTCGCCGGTGGCCTTCATCTGGGTGGTCAGGGTCCGCTTGGCCGTGATGAACTTATCGAAAGGCAGCCGGGGAATCTTCACCACGCAGTAATCCAGGGCCGGCTCGAAACTGGCGTAGGTCTTGCCGGTAATGGCGTTCTTGATCTCGTCCAGGGTGTAGCCCAGGGCGATCTTGGCCGCCACCTTGGCGATGGGATAGCCCGTGGCTTTAGAAGCCAGGGCGGAAGAACGGCTCACCCTGGGATTCACTTCGATGACGCAGTATTCAAAGCTGGTGGGATGCAGGGCGAACTGCACGTTGCAGCCCCCGGTGATCTTAAGCTCGTTTATGATCTTCAAGGCGGAAGTCCGCAGCATCTGGTATTCCTTGTCGCTCAAGGTCTGGGAGGGAGCCACCACGATGCTGTCCCCGGTATGTACCCCCACGGGATCCACGTTTTCCATGTTACAGACTGTAATACAGTTGCCTGCACTGTCCCGCATCACCTCATATTCGATTTCCTTCCACCCGGCGATGCAGCGCTCCACCAGAACCTGGCCCACCCGGGAAAGTCTGAGCCCGTTCTCCAGGATCTCGGTCAGCTCCGCCTGGTTGTGGGCGATGCCGCCGCCGCTGCCGCCCAGGGTATAGGCCGGACGCAGCACCACGGGATACCCGATCTCGGCCACGAAGGCGATGCCGTCCTCCACGTTCTCCACCACCTTGCTGGCGGCGCAAGGCTCCCCGATGCGCTCCATCAGGTCCTTGAACTCCTGCCGCCCCTCCGCATTGCGGATGGTTGCCGCCGTGGTGCCCAAGAGGGTCACGTTATGACTTTTCAAAAATCCGGACTCCTCCAGCTCCATCCCCAGGTTCAGGCCCGCCTGACCTCCCAGAGTGGGAAGAATGCTGTCCGGTTTTTCTTTTTCAATGATCTGTTCCAGGACCCTGACGGTCAGCGGCTCGATGTACACCTTGTCCGCGATGTCCTTGTCCGTCATGATGGTGGCGGGATTGGAGTTC
>CANQPH010000005.1 GCA_947625675.1 uncultured Acetatifactor sp. | reverse complement strand
CCTCCCGCATTGTGATGGGCCTTGATCCCTTTCTCGCTCTCCAAAATGTCCGGCCAGATGGTACCCTGGGCCAGGAATTCGATGCCGTCCAACTTGCGGGCCTCCTCTGCGAAGACCTCGATGAACTCTCCTCCAATGATCTTCCGCTTTTGTTCCGGATCCGTCACCCCGGCCAGCTTGTCCAGGAAACGATCCGTCGCATCCACGTAAATGAGGTTGGCGTTCATCTGGTTGCGGAACACCTCGATCACCTGCTCCGGCTCTCCCTTGCGCAGTAGGCCATGATTCACATGGACGCAGACCAGCTGCTTTCCCACCGCCCTGATCAGCAGGGCCGCCACAACTGAAGAATCCACCCCTCCGGAGAGGGCCAGAAGCACTTTTTTCTCTCCAATCTGCTTGCGCAGGGCCTCCACCTGTTCTTCAATGAAGCTTTCCGCAAGCTCCGGGGTGGTGATCCTCGCCATGTCTTCCGGTCGTCTGTCGTTTGCCATTCTTTACCTCCTATATTTTATCCCGCCGAGGATCAGAAGGACCCGACCCTCGGCTTATGTATTCGTCTTTGCTTCGCAACAGTTCAGAGCTGCGCCCTTATGCGTTGGTAATGCGAACCGCCGGTGCCTGCACTCCGGCTGCGCCCAAAGCTTCGATGATGCCCTGGGTCAGGTCAAAATATACCGTCCAGTAATCCCCGTTCTTGCACCAGGCCCTCACGATAAAGTTCATGGCTTCGTTGGTGCCGCCGCTCACCCGGGCGAAAGGCTTGTCCGGAGCGTCCAGCACCATAGCGTTGTCCTCCATGACCTTGACCATGATCTCCTGCACTTTGGCGGGATTTTCAGACTTGGCGCAGGAAAATTCCAGATCCACCCGCCGGAATTCCTCTGAAGAATAATCCACCACGTTGGTGTTCATCAGATTGCCATTGGGAACGGTGATGCGCTTGTTGTCCAGCGTCAGGATCACGGTATAAAACAAGGTGATCTCCTTCACCACGCCGGAAACGCCGGAAGCATCCACGTAATCTCCCAGCTTAAAAGGCTTGAAGATCATGAGCATGATGCCGCCCGCCAGATTGGACAGCGCCCCCTGCAGGGCCAGACCAACCGCCACGCCTGCGGAAGCCAGCGCCGCCACGATGGAAGCCATGGGCACGCCCAGGATACCGATGATAGAAATCACCAAAAGCACGTACAGGCCGATCTTGGCAAAGCTTAAAGTAAAGGTCTTGACCGCCCCTTCCGCCTTGTCAAAGATCTTGCTCTTGTTCAAAAATTTCAGAACCGCATTGATGGCGATCTTGCCGATGATCGCCACGAGAATCGCAAAAACAATCTTGCTGCCCACGGACGTGGTCAGGTTCGCCAGAGAAGAAATGATGGCATCCATTTTAAAACCCTCCTGTTATGATATAGTGTTATACAGATGATACAATAACAGTATAACATAGCTGATATGGAAAAAACAACCTCTTTCAGACCATCCTTACAGATTCCTGGAACCCAGGATTTTCTCCAGCGCCCCTACCAGCAGCGCTCCGCAAATGCCGGGCACAATCTGCCCCACGCAGAGGTTGAGAGCCATCAGGGGATAAGGGAAATGCAGCAGATAGGATAACCAGGTGGCCACGCCCAGCCCCGGCACCAGAATGATTGGCACCGCCACCAGGAACCGATTCCATCCGAGCTTTCGGATCCCGGCCACCAAAAAGGACGTCAAAAGACCTACAAAGAAACCTCCCACGATATCCAGGATTCCCAGACCGCCGATCAGATTCGATACGGAATTGGCCAGTCCCAGAGGAAACACCAGGAAGGGAAACAGATAGGCGAGGGCATATAAAGCCGTCGCTATGCGGATTTGATAAGCTCCGAACACGAAGCTCTGAGTCAGGTACATCACCACCGCATACAGGGCGATCACCATGGCAGAAAGCGTAAGTTTCTGCGCCTTTGTCATACTTTCTTTCAATTTTCTACCTCCTTAGGAAACACAACAATAAGTCCCGCTTATTGTCCCTAGTTTTATTTATTGACAGGATGGTCTCGAACTGTCCATTCCAATTCGGGAAGGCAGATAAAGTATACCTTATTTCCTGGGAAAAAACAAGTAAAATCGTGTAAAAAAATGAGGGCGGAAGCTTTTTCGTCTGTGAAAAGCCTCCGCCCCTGAAAGGCATCGGGTTCCCTCCGCACCTCAGATCCTCTGGAAACAGAAGGAATAGTCCTCCCCTTCCTGCACCTGATACTTATCCCGGAAGGAGCCCTGGTTGATGCCCAGTTCGATATAGTTGGTGGAGGAATCGAACAAAAGGGGCGCTCCCACGGGCACGAAACCGAAGGATTTGGCATAGGGCACGTCCTGTTCAAAATAAACCTCTCCCCGGCGGGCCAACGTCACATGCACCAGGTCGCCATGAGCAAAACCGGCCTTCCGGAAATCCGCCGTAAGCACGTTCAAAGCGATGCTCCCGAAGGGATCGCCAACGCTTCCCACGAAACCCTCCACCCGGCCTTCTTCCGTCTTGGCCTTGATCAGGCCCTGAGGAAGAAGCACCACGTCCTCCACGGGATAGGCGGGCCCCACTCCCTCAAAGGAGATCACTCCCGCCGCCAGCCTGGCCGCCGTATAGGCGAACAGATCCCTTCCGTGGAATACCGCAATGTGCTCCGTGCCGGGATAGCGGTTGACGCTCTCGTCGATCTCCCGGATTTCCCGAATGCCAGGCTCATAAAAAAGATGGGTCAGGGTGCCGTTGTCCGGGGTGACCACGTAGTTTCCATCCCGAAGCAGGGCCACGCTGGCCTTCCTGGCGGTGCCCACCCCGGGATCCACCACGGACACGAAGACCGTCCCCTTGGGCCAGAAGGGCAGCACGTAGGCCAGCTCCCTGGAGGCCGCCAGAATGTTGTACTGGGGGATCTCATGGGTGATGTCCACGCATTCCAGCGCAGGGTCCACCTGCTTGCACACCCCTTTCATGGAGGCCACCGCCCCCCACTTCAAACCAAAATCCGTCTGCCATACAATACAAGGCTTCATAAAATTATCCTTTCCAATTTACAATGCCATCAATCTCTACGGCTTACAATGCCGCCAATCTCTTCATGGCTTCATAATAGATTGCAAAGACCTTGACGCAATCCTCCAGTTCCATAAATTCATCCGCCTGGTGGGCCAGCTTCTCCATCCCGGGCATCACCGGGCCGAAGGCCACACAGTGGCCGAAAATCTTGCTGTAGGACACGCCCCCGGAGACCACTGGAGCGCCGTCATCCCCCGTAAGCTCCCGGTAGGTTCCGAGGAGCGTGGACACATAGACATCTTCCTCATCGTTCATGGTGGGGGGAGAATCGTAGTCCAGGGAAACCTTCAGGGCGCATTTTTCCGCCAGTCTCCGGGTCAGTTCCCCGGAATCCATACCGAAGGGATAGCGTCCGTCCACCTCTCCATAACAAACCCCGTTTTTCATGCGGAATACTCCCAGATTCATGGTAAACCGTTCCTGCTCCCCATCCGAGGGCGCCACTCCCAGCTGGCTTCCGTATGGATCCCGGAAGCACTGATATAGATTCTCCATAAGGAGATCCTTATTTTTCAGAAGATACAACAGATCCACCGTGGCGCTGCGGCCGTCCTGGGGCTGGGAAGCATGGGCCGCCCGTCCCCGAACCTGAAGCAGGGTGAAGCCTTCTGTCTCGCTGCGGCCCGCTGCCGCTCCGCCTCGGGTTCCTAACGTCCCGCTCTGGTCTTGTTCCGCCGCTCCGTCCCGATTCTCCTGACTCAGACTACGGATCCACTCCGCCGTGCCTTCTATCCGGGCTTCCTCCATGGCCTTTTGCAATTCTTCCTCATGGTTTCCACGAAGCTTTGCCCTGGCGATGGGAGAGATCACGTTGCACTGCACCCCGCAGTCCAGCTCCTCCACCGGCCCCCGAAAAACTCCCGGCCCTTTCCGGCCGATTTCCGAGGATTCCGGGCCGGCCTTCAGCCCCGAACCATCCTCCGGGGTTCCCGGTGCGCTTCCGAAGGTTTCTTCATAAGTCCCCGCCAGTCTCCACATCAGGGCTCCCTTTTCTCCGATGGCCATGGGGAAGATGCCGTCCGGCGTGAAGGCGAAGTCCGGCAGCCCGGCCTTCTCCACGTAATGGATCATGTCCTCCATGGTCCGCTCCTCATCGCCGCCCAGCACGATCCGCAGTTCCCTCCGGAATGTTGCCCCTTCCTCCCGAAGCCTTTTCAAAGCCAGGTAGGTCAGGAAGGCCGAAACCTTCATATCCTGGGTTCCTCTGCCGTACAGTTTTCCCTCCAGGATCAGAGCGCCGAAGGGATCCACGGTCCAGCCATTTCCAGGCTCCACCACGTCCAGGTGGGAGGCGATGTCGATTCGGGAAGCTCGGAGGGAGCCGTCTTTTCCCACAGCAGCATTCCTTCCTTCCGCCACGGCCTCTTTCCCTTCCGTCAGACGGCGTTTCTCTTCCTCCGCAGCCTCTTTCCCTTCCGTCAGACGGCAATTTCCTTCCGTATCTTCCTGCCCGTCCTCCCGAATCCGGATCCCGATGGCCCTCTCATCATATTCCAGCACTTCAAATCCGTCCTGATAAGCCAACTGCCGCATATATTCCAATGCGGCAGCCACGCCCTCTCCATAGGGCCTGTCAGGAACTGCGGAAACACCGTCATACACGGACGGAATCCGGAGCAGCTCCTGCAGTTTTTGTAAATGTGCGTAAAAATACTCTCTTAAATCCATGGTGCCCAAACCTCAAACTCTCCCGGGAAGAAAATCCTGCCGATGATCACGGCGATCAGCGCCACGTAGAGGAGAAGATACACCACCTTCATCTTCCGATCGTTGGGGGTCTCCTCGTGCTCCGAATAATAGGTCCTGGTCTTGCCTCTCCCATAACCCCGCAGGTCCATGGCGTTGGCGATATTCCCCACCCGGTCAAAGGACACGATGATCAGGGGCACCAGAATCACCACGTTCTGTTTCAGGCGCTCCAAAAGAGTGGTCTTCTTGGGATCCAGCTCCATGCCCCTGGCCTGCATGGAAATCTTGATATCGCTGAAATCCCGGGAAATTTCAGGGATATAACGGAAAGCAATGGATACCATGGTGGCCACCTTGTAGGGAATCTTGACGGAATACAGCCCGGCCGCCATCTCACTGGGAGTGATGGCCTGGATAAAGGTCAGGGAAATCAGGAAGGTTGCCATGAACTTGAGGAAACGCACGGCAAAATACCAAAGGGTTTCCGCCGTGACCACGTACCGCTCCGAGAATCGGAACAAAAGCGTGGAAGCTCCCACGATGTTAGCCCCGGAATCAGGCATCACCACCCAGACCAAAAACAGGTTGAAAAGGTTCATCAAGGTCACGAAACCGACGAGTCCCAGAACCAGCTTCTTGTTGGGCTTGATGGAGACCAGGCCCACGATGGACACGGCCAGGGCCGGCAGAATGATCCGCATGTCCCAGGTAGCCACCAGGAGGATCACCAGGGCGAAGAACAGTCTCACCTTCGTGGTGCCGGAAAGCTTGTCCAGGAAGGTATTGCCGGGAATGATGTTGATAAAAAGTCTCTTATTTAGATCCATTTGCCCGTTCCTCCCTTTCTCTCTCGATGAAGTGTCGGATAAAGGACTCCGGCTCCACTCCCACCTGCTTTGCCAGCGTGACCAAAGATGTCTGCTTCAGATTCGCCGCTTCAATGATCTGCGTATTGGACAGCACCCGGAACACGAAATCATCCGCAATGCATTTGCTGTCCGCAAACACGATGGCCCGATCCGTATATTCGATGGCCAGGTGCATGTCATGGGTGATGAACAAAATCGTGATCTGGAATTCCCGGTTCAGGTTCTCCAGGAAATTCATAATCTCCGTATAATGCAGATAGTCCTGTCCCGCCGTGGGCTCGTCCAAAATGATGATGTCCGGCTTCAAGGCCAGAATGGAAGCGATGGTCACCCGTTTCCTCTGACCGTAGCTTAAGGCGGACACCGGCCAATTCCGCATGGAATAAAGGCCGCACATTTTCAATGTCTCTTCCACCCTTTCTTTGATCAGGGCCTCGTCGAACTTGTTCAGTTCCAGGGCCAGGCGCACCTCGTCTATAATCATGTCCTTTACCAGCATCTGATTGGGATTCTGCATCACGTAGCCGATCTTCTGCCCGATTTCACGGATGGACAGTTCCAGGTAGTTTTGCCCGTTCATGGTGATGCTGCCCTTCTGGGGACGTATGATGCCGCAAAGCATCTTGGCCATGGTGGATTTGCCCGCGCCGTTCTTGCCCACGATGGCGATGCGCTCCCCCTTGTGCACCTCGAAGGAGACGTCATCCAGCACCTTGCGCTTGTCGTAGGAGAAATCCACATGATCCACTTTCAGCAGAAGCTCTCCCCGCTCCGGGACCTCCACCGGCTTGGAAGCCTTCATTTCCTCCAGGATGGGCTGCTTGTAGGCGGCGATATCCAGTTCCTCAATATTGTCCAGATGGGCGTCCTTGTCAAAATGAATGCCTGCGTTTTTCAAAGCGGAGATGTACAGGGGCTCCCGGATGCCGTGTTCCTTCAAAAGCCCCGTGGCCAGCAGCTCGTCCGGGGTGGAATCCAGCTGAATGCTCCCCTGGTCCATCAGGATGATCCGATCCACATGACGGTACAGCACGTCCTCCAGACGATGCTCGATGATCAGCACCGTTTTCTTCTGATCCCGATATATCCGGTCGATGAGATCCACCGCCGTCATTCCCATGGCGGGATCCAGGGCCGCCAGAGGCTCGTCAAAGAGAAGCACCTCTTCCTCGTCATGCAGGATACCCGCCAGGGCCACCTTCTGCTTCTGCCCGCCGGAGAGCTGGAAGGGAGGCTGAACCAAATAATCCTCCATTCCCACGATTTTGGCGGTACGCTCCACCTTGGGCAGCATCTCCGCCCTCGGCATGGAACGATTCTCCAGGGCGAAGGCGATGTCTTCTCCCACGGAAAGTCCCACGAACTGGGCATCCGTATCCTGCTGTACCGTGCCCACATGCTTGCTGATCTCAAAGATGCTGGCGTCCTTGGTCTCGATGCCCGCCACCTTCAGGGATCCCTGGATCTCTCCTTTGTAGGAAAAAGGAATCAGTCCGTTAATACAGTTAGCGAGTGTGGATTTCCCACATCCGCTAGGACCTAAGATCAGAACTTTTTCGCCCTCGTACAGGGTCAGATTGATATTATGCAATGTCGGAGTCTTCTGGGTTTTATACCGGAAGGTATAATCTTGAAAAACAATAATCGGTTTTTTCATCGTTCCTCTTATTCCGCCCCATCAGGGCATATGCGCTGATTATTATGCCCTCTGTCAGGGACCATTCAGGCCTTACATTCTAAATGGTTCCTTCCAGGGGGCAATGAATTGTCTCAGATCAGTCCTCCGTGCTTAGATTGCTCTTCTTGGCATTGCGCTTTGCCATGAGGAAGAGCACCGGAATGCCCACCACGACCTGCACGATGATGTTGGACAGATTAGCGGTAAACGCCTGCGCCCAGGTAATGGTCAGCTCGGAAGAGTAGAACAGCACCGTCAGCACGGGAGTCACCAGGCCAAAGCCCACGACGTTGCCCAACAGCACGCAGATCACATAACCGATCATATGCTTTACCTGGAAGATGCCGTCCTCGATCTTCGCTCCGTAAAGAGGAAGCAGACCGATGAAGAAACCCATGACGAAGTTACCGATGGACCAGTCAAACCAGAATCCCCAGCCGCCGATCAAGTCCGCCAGCACGTTGCCGAGACCTGCCACCAGAGCTGCGGGAAGGGGTCCGAACAGACCGGCCACGATAGGCACCACGATCATGGCAGTGGTCAGGGAGGTGTTGGTGAACACCCTGATTCCGCCGTAATTCATGAGAACCGCAAACAGGGCGGCGCCGATGGCCACGCCCACCACGGTCTTGGTATCCCAGGTACCGAGCAGCATCTTACCTACGTTCTTTTTCTCATTAGACATTTTGATTCCCTCCGTTTCATCCTGTTTTCTCAGGAATAAGTTAGTTTGTTGCATCTATCTCCCACATGAAAAATCATGTAGAATTCTATACTTGACTCCTTGGCGGATTTCGTTCCGGCAGCGCAATCATTCCGGTGCTTCCGACAACCAGGCCGCCCGACAATTCCGCCAGCCTGCACATCAGGCCGTCCGGAAAAGATACGGATCCGCCTCTCACTTCCGCAACGAAATCTGCCAGCTGTTGCCCGTGCCGATGTTGTAGGCCTTGGCAAAGCTGCCCTGGTTGATGGCTACCGCCATGCGATCCAGGGAGTTTACATAAAGGATGGGCTCTCCGATATACACGTCCGCAAAAGAATGTCCGTAGATAATGCGGTTCTGATATACCGTCCTGTCATCCCGACGAATGGTGATCTCCACCCGATCCCCGTATTCCACCTGCAGCGATTTGAACTGTTCCCTGGGAATGTTCGACCAGAGGCTGCCGAAACGCACGTCCAGGATATCGATGGTTCCCGTGATCTGATCCCCTTCCTGCCTGGGCCGGATCACCGGCAGCTCCACGATGCTCTCCACAGGCACCATCGGTCCCACCTCCTCATAGGTGATCACCCCGGAGGCCAGCCTGGCTCCGCTGTATACATACAGGTCCCTGCCGTGGAAGGTGTAGGACTGTTCCGTATGAGGCCTGCGGTTCACCATTTCATTGATGATACGGACCTCCGCCAGACCGTAAATCAGGTTCACGTGAGTCAGGGTCCCATTGTCCGGCGTCACGATATAATGATCGCCGTTGGTCCTGGCCACGATACTTCTTCTATCCGAACCCACCCCGGGATCCACCACGGACACGAAGACCGTTCCCGCAGGCCAGTAAGGTACCGCCTGAATCAGGCGCAGGCTGGCCTCCCAAATATGGTAGGGCTCTATCTCATGAGTCAGATCATAGATCGGCAGTTCCGGAGAAACCCCTCTGGCCACCCCGTACATGGCGCAGACCGCACCATCCGCCAATCCGAAATCCGTCTGCAGCACCAGGGCGCTGCACTTCTTTTTGTTATCCATCTCTGCCTCCGCAAAGTCAGTCTGATATCGGCATTGTATGACACGGGATTCCAAAAACATCCACGTTTGCATCGTACCATATCCGACCCTTATTGTCAATAAAATATAAAATTTCTATAAACATTTTTCCTATGACAGGCGATAGACTGGCGCTAAGGCAAAAGGAACCGCTACCAGGATATCCCCGATAGCGGTTCCTCTATCATGTCATGTGCCAGGTAGATATAAATAGAACCGTGATAAAACTTACTTTCTCTTCTTAGCGGCCAAACCGGCAACAACTGCGGAAACGGCAGCCATTGCTTCCACTGCGAACAGAGGATCTCCGGTCTTGGGAGAAGCGGGCTGCTCGGTAGAAGCTGCGCTATCGGTAGAACCGCTTCCGGAACTGGAATCAGCCGGAGGGTTGGAAGGGGTCTCAGGCGCAGCCTTAAGCGTGTAAGAAACAACGGCTACGGGAGAGGTGCTGGACAGCGTAAAGGCAATCGTTCCAGCTGCAGGATCAACGGTACTAGGAACCGTTTCCCATACCTCACCATTCTTGTGAAGGACAATAAAGCCCTTCCCCGTCGCATTCTTAATAGCAGGTACCGCCAGGGTAAATTTACCGCCCTCGCCATTGTTGTTGACATCAACTACAGTACAAATTTCAGGCTGCACCGCAGTATCCACATCGGCAGCAGCGGCCACATTTTTCGCTGCTTCTGTAGAGGCTTCTTCAGCGATGGCCGGAGAAACAGGGGTGACAGATACGTCTTTAAGTTCATCTCCAACCTCTACTTTAACAGACGTATCCTCTGCGAAAGCGGCTGCTTCGGCCTCGGTAGGAACCTTAACCGTAACACCACTTTCAGTAACGGTATCCTTTGCAGTAGTGCTTTCTGCAGCAAATACCGTCATGGTTGCACCCAGTACCATGGTCATGGCGCATACAAGTGCTAAAATCTTCTTTTTCAAAGGTATCTCCTCCTTTTTATAAATTAGTCACATGACATTTATATTAACCGGGAAACCCGGTCAATACCACATTTTTTATTCGGGCAGCTCCACTTCCGTATAGAAAACATCCAGAATCAATTTCCGCAGGGCTTCGTAATCCGGATAAAACTCCTCGTGCTCCTCTCCCATATAGGTGGTTCCCTCCATGGAATAGATCGTGCCGAAGTCATAATCCAGCCAGGAACTGACCATGTAGGCGACTTCATCAACGGACAAATTGGTCACCATGTACTTGCTCAATTCGTTATACAGCGTGACGGGCAGGGTGATGTCCGCCTTGATGGCTTCAATCGCCTTGGCGGCAAAGCTTTTGAGATATTGTTTCTGCCGCTCCAGGCGCATTCTGTTGCTCTCAAAAACAGTAATGTCCCGCCATTTGAGATAGTTATAGCTGTCCTGGCCCCGCAGGGTGATCTCCTTCCCCTCTTTCCAGCTGCGGCGCAGCTTGGTCATATCCTCCGGAATGGTGACCGTCACGCCGCCCACGGCATCATTCAAAGTCGGAACCCCCGCCAGATTCATGGAGAGGTAATTATGAATGGGAAGGCCATAAAACAAGGCGGAAACGGCTTCGCAGCTGTATTGGCAGCTGAGCTCCTTGCCATCGCCGAACCCGTGCTGGGTAGTGATCTGGGCCGTAACCACGGGCACTTCCCCGTTTGCATCCGTATAGCCATACAGATAAACATCCGTCATGGTATCCCTGTTGATGGCGATCAGGTCCACCCTTTTCTCTTCCTGGTTGACAGCGGCCAAAAACATGAAATCCGACTGTCCCCCGTCGGCGCCGCTGGTCTCGCTCACCTCTTCATTTTTATCAATTCCCAAGATCAAAAAGATAATAATGTTCTCGTTAAAATCATAAACCTTGCCGTCATACTGCACCCAATCGGGATCCCACTTGACCGACGAGGTCTGGAGATTGAAATTTTCCGTGTTGCTCGAAGGAGAGGTTTCTTCTGTTTCCTGGGTATCCGTCAGCTGCAAATTCGGCACGGACCCTGCCGTTTTCTGACGAAGGGATTGCTTTCCCTTCCACGCCATTGCCAGAAAGCTTCCTCCTCCTATGACCCCCAGAACCGCCACAATCGTAACAAACCAGCATAAAATGCGGGTCGCCACGTGAATTTTGTGCCTGTGCTTTTTCCAGAAGCCCTTCTCCTGCTTCAGCTCCACCGGAGTGACGGCTTCAGATTCCGTTTTCCGTGCTTTCTGCGGCATTTTCATCTTCATTCATCCAGGTTCCTTCTGCAACTAATTTGGCCTGTACCAGATAGCGATGATTGTCCGACCCTATACAAGTGGACAAAGTGATAATATGATCTTCGGGCGTGACTTCCACCTCGTCATGGAACAGGGCCCGAGATTCTCCCTTTTGGCTGAAAACTTCCTCCAAATACTCCGCAAAGCCTTCCTCCGTCGAAGTGTCGAAGGACAACATCAAATGAGCGTTGCTGTAAACATAAGCGGCGAAAATTTCATAGACCTTCAACACCTCGGGCGTATATATGTACACGTAGCGATACTCGTCAAAGAAATCTTCCTTTTCAAATCTGTGGAGAGAAGCGAACATGCTCCCGTTTCTCATATTATGACCGTAAATAACGGTATTGTAATCGGTCCAGTCCTTCGAATTGTAATACTCGGTAAAGATGGCCCCCGCCGTCACGTTTTTGCCGTGAATATCCTTCTTGAGATAATATGCCGTGTCCGTGGGATGCTGCACGATGGGATAATCGACCTCCGTGCCGGGAACATAGATCCAGGCATAGATATCTTCGCATTCCTGCTTCAGCCCGTCGAAATCGATCTGCCAGGGCCTTATGTCGTAATTTTCCAAAGTATCCAGAAGGTTCTCCTCCTCAGGAACCGTCTCCGTCTCTGTATCCGGGGGAATCGTCGTCTCTTCGGAAGAATCCTGAACCTCTGAATCCTCCGCAGAATCGATGGGTGCGGACTCCGTTTCAGAAGGCATGGTAGAAATGTATTGCTCGGCCAGCTGCTCCACGTCCTGCTGTGCCTGCCTGTTGCTCACCCAATGATAAATGATATAGCCGATGCAGCCCAGAAAACAAATGCAGCAAATCACAAGAATGATTGTCCACTGGGTTTTGGAAGGCTTGCCACCCTGATCTCGCATAGTATATATCCCGCCTCTTGATAACTTAGATATAATAAATCTTAATTATTTTACCAGCATATGGGCTCTCTGTCAATTAGAATTTTCATCTATTTTTTCCAAATCCTTACATGACAAAACCGCAGCCCCGATTTCTCGAAGCTGCGGTTCTTTCTCTTTTGTAAAATAGAATCAATGATGATTACTCGATGATGGTAGCCACACGTCCGGAACCAACGGTTCTGCCGCCTTCACGGATAGCGAAGGTAAGACCCTGCTCCATGGCGATGGGATGGATCAGCTCGATGGTCATCTCGATGTTGTCGCCAGGCATGCACATCTCGGTGCCGGCAGGCAGGTTGCAGACGCCGGTAACGTCGGTGGTTCTGAAGTAGAACTGAGGACGATAGTTATTGAAGAAAGGGGTATGACGTCCGCCTTCCTCCTTGGTCAGAACGTACACCTGGGCGGTGAACTTCTTGTGGCAAGTAACGGTCTTGGGCTTTGCCAGAACCTGTCCTCTTTCAATTTCAGTTCTCTGGATGCCGCGAAGCAGAGCGCCGATGTTGTCGCCGGCCCGGGCCTCGTCCAGCATCTTACGGAACATTTCAATACCGGTTACAACGGTCTGCTTGGTCTCTTCCTTGATACCAACGATCTCAACGGGCTCGTTCAGATGCAGCGTACCGCGCTCCACACGGCCGGTAGCAACGGTACCACGTCCGGTAATGGTGAAGACGTCCTCTACGGGCATCAGGAAAGGCTTATCCGTGTCACGCTGAGGATCCGGAATATAATCATCCACGGTGTCCATCAGCTCCATGATCTTGTCGCCCCACTCGCCGCTGGGATCTTCCAGGGCCTTCAGGGCGGAACCCTTGATGATCGGGCAATCAGTGAATCCATACTCTTCCAGTTCTTCGGTGATCTCCATCTCAACCAGCTCCAGAAGTTCAGGATCGTCCACCATATCGCACTTGTTCATGAACACCACGATATAAGGAACACCTACCTGACGGGACAGAAGGATATGCTCTCTGGTCTGAGCCATCACGCCGTCGGTAGCGGCAACCACCAGGATAGCGCCGTCCATCTGAGCGGCACCGGTGATCATGTTCTTCACATAGTCGGCATGGCCCGGGCAGTCAACGTGGGCGTAATGCCTCTTCTCGGTCTCATACTCAACGTGAGCGGTGGAGATGGTGATTCCACGTGCCTTCTCTTCGGGAGCCTTGTCGATCTGATCGAAAGCCACGATCTCGCCGGTGCCCAGCCTCTCATGCAGGGTCTTGGTAATAGCGGCGGTCAGAGTGGTCTTGCCATGGTCAACGTGGCCAATGGTACCAATGTTACAATGGGGCTTAGTTCTTTCAAATTTAGCTTTTGCCATTATTGTAGTCCTCCTTGATAAAATCAACTATTTTTGCCGAAGCGTCTCTTCCACGCTTCCGGCGTGAAAACTTCGCTACCTCTAATTATATTAAATAATCGAGATTTTTTCAAGTTATTTTTGCAATATTCCGAAAATTATTTCTTGTCGTTGAGCACCTTCTCCTGAACGTTCTTCGGCACCTGCTCGTATTTCTCGAAGAACATGGAGTAATTGCCCCGGCCCTGGGTCTTGGAACGCAGATCCGTGGAATAACCGAACATTTCGGCCAGGGGCACCAGTGCCCGAACCATCTTGCCGCCGCCGATGTCATCCATGCCCTCGACCCGTCCCCGGCGGGAATTGATATCGCCGATCACGTCTCCCATATATTCCTCAGGCATGGTCACTTCCACCTTCATGATGGGCTCCATCAGGACGGGAGCCGCTTTCTGCATGGCATCCTTGAAGGCCATGCTTCCGGCGATGTGGAACGCCATTTCGGACGAGTCCACCTCATGATAGGAGCCGTCAAACACGTTGGCATAGACGCCTACCACAGGGAATCCGCCCAGAATACCGGTCTGGGTGGCTTCTTCGATACCCTCTCCCACCGCAGGAATATATTCCTTGGGAATGGCGCCGCCCACGACGGTGGACTCAAACTTAAAGAGCTGGTCGCCGTTGGGATCCATGGGCTCGAAGCGAACCTTACAGTGTCCGTACTGGCCGCGGCCGCCGGACTGTCTCACATATTTGGAATCCACTTCCACGGCCTTGGTAATGGCCTCCTTGTAAGCCACCTGGGGCGCGCCCACGTTGGCCTCCACCTTGAACTCACGCAGCAGTCTGTCCACGATGATCTCCAGGTGCAGCTCGCCCATGCCGGCGATGATGGTCTGCCCTGTCTCGGGATTGGTATGGGCCCGGAAGGTAGGATCCTCTTCCGCCAGCTTCGCCAGCGCCTCGCCCATCTTGCTCTGGCCCGCCTTGGTCTTGGGCTCGATGGCCAGCTCGATCACGGGCTCCGGGAACTCCATGGACTCCAGGATCACGGGATTCTGGTCATCGCAGATGGTGTCGCCGGTAGTGGTGAACTTGAAGCCCACGGCTGCGGCGATATCGCCGGAATACACCTTATCCAGCTCTGTACGCTTGTTGGCGTGCATCTGCAGGATACGGCCCACTCGCTCCTTTTTATCCTTGGTCGCATTCAACACATAGGACCCGGAATTCATGGTGCCGGAATATACCCGGAAGAACGCCAGCTTTCCCACGAAAGGATCCGCCATGATCTTGAATGCCAGGGCGGAGAAGGGTTCGTCATCGGAAGAATGTCTCACCACTTCATTGCCTTCCAGATCCGTTCCCTTGATGGGAGGGATGTCGGTAGGCGCCGGCATATATTCCAGAATGGCGTCCAGGAGCTTCTGCACACCCTTGTTGCGGTATGCGGAGCCGCAGCACACAGGAATGGCCGTGCATTCGCAGGTGGCCTTCCTGAGCACCTTCTTCATCTCTTCCACGGAAGGCTCTTCCCCTTCCAGGTACATCATCATCAAGTCGTCATCCAGTTCGCAGATCTTTTCAATCAATTCGGTACGATACAGCTCGGCATCGTCGGCCATATCCCCCAGGTCATCCGTCACCGTGATATTTTCGCCTTTTTCATCATTGTAGATGTAGGCTTTCATCTCAAACAGATCAATGATACCCTTGAAATCATCCTCTTTCCCGATGGGGAGCTGAAGGATGATCGCATTTTTGCCCAGCCTGGTCCTGATCTGATCCACTGCCCCGTAGAAGTTCGCACCCATGATGTCCATTTTGTTGATGAACGCCATACGGGGTACGTTGTAGGTATCAGCCTGTCTCCAGACATTCTCCGACTGAGGCTCCACGCCTCCCTTGGCACAGAACACGCCTACGGCGCCGTCCAGCACCCGGAGGGAGCGCTCCACCTCCACAGTGAAGTCCACATGGCCAGGAGTGTCAATGATGTTAATTCTATGCTCCAATGCACCGGGCATGGGTTTGGTCTCTTTCTCCAGAGTCCAATGGCAGGTAGTGGCAGCGGAGGTGATGGTAATACCTCTCTCCTGCTCCTGCGCCATCCAGTCCATCGTAGCGGTCCCCTCATGAGTATCACCCATTTTGTAGTTCACACCGGTATAATACAGGATACGCTCCGTCAGCGTGGTCTTGCCGGCGTCGATATGCGCCATGATACCGATGTTTCTGGTTCTCTCCAATGGATATTCTCTTCCAGCCAAGATTTTCTCCTCCTAAATCACATGCACTAGAATCTGTAGTGCGCAAAAGCCTTGTTGGCTTCCGCCATCTTGTGCATATCTTCCTTTCTCTTGACTGCGGATCCAGTGTTGTTGGATGCGTCAAGAATCTCATTGGCAAGCCTGTCGATCATAGTCTTCTCGCCTCTCTTGCGGGAAAACATCACCAACCAGCGAAGGCCAAGAGCCTGACGTCTGTCCGCCCTCACCTCGATAGGCACCTGATAGGTGGCGCCGCCGATACGTCTTGCCTTTACTTCCAGAACGGGCATGATGTTGTTCATGGCCTGTTCAAAAACCTCCAAAGCCGGCTTTCCGGATTTGGATTCCACTTTTTCAAATGCTCCGTACACGATCCTCTGCGCAACGCCCTTCTTACCGTCCAGCATTACGGTATTGATGAGCTTGGTCACGACCTTGCTGTTATACAGAGGATCTGCCAATACATCTCTCTTTTGAATATGTCCTTTACGTGGCACGTTTCTTCCCTCCTTATTATCAGCCGAAGCGGCTCTCCGACAACAGAGTGCGGATCATGCGACTCTGCCGCCATGAATAATTCATCGGTACTCACATGTGTTTCCCCAAGTGTCCGTGCTGCGATTCTGTTCACAGAATTCCAACACTTATCTTAGTTCGTTCAGTGGTACTGGTTCTGCCCGATTACTTCTTGGCAGCCTTGGGTCTCTTGGCGCCGTACTTGGAACGAGCCTGCTTTCTGTTAGCGACACCGGCAGTGTCAAGAGTACCACGAATGATGTGATATCTTACACCGGGAAGATCCTTTACTCTTCCGCCCCTGATCAGGACAACGCTGTGCTCCTGCAGATTGTGGCCTTCACCAGGAATATAGCTCGTCACCTCAATCCCGTTGGAAAGACGCACCCTGGCGATCTTTCTCAAAGCGGAGTTGGGCTTCTTGGGGGTATCGGTCTTAACGGAAGTACACACACCTCTCTTCTGAGGAGAAGACACGTCCGTGGCCTTCTTGTGCAGGGAGTTGTAGCCCCTCTGCAGAGCGGGAGCCGTGGACTTCTTCGCCGTGACCTTTCTGCCCTTTCTCACTAACTGGTTAAATGTTGGCATTCTGTTTCACCTCTTTCTGTTTATAATATGATATTATGCTGGCTGCTTATTCCGGACCATGTAAAATCCGCAAACAAGCCTGCGAAGCGGCTGCCGTGCATCAAAATAAAACGCACGAAAACCGAAACGCTTATTTAGTATACTTGTTTGCGGATGCATTGTCAACTATTTTTTTGAAATATTTCTCACAATCGGTTACCATTCACGGTCACCTAAAAAGAAAGGCAAGGCAGGGCAAGCTCGCTTGCAAATGCCTTGCCTGCTTTTTTAGGTGGCCGTAATTGGTCACTTCGCCCAAATAAGCAAAACGAAAAGTGGCGCAAGCCACGACAGACGGCGTAAGCCGGCTGGTTTTGCGCATGCAGGGCAAATGACCGTGAATGGTAACCACAATCAGACCCCGAGGGCCTCCAGATACCGCTTCAGGGCGTCCTGCCAGGCCGGAAGCCGCTCGAACCCGTTCTCCGTCAGCTTCTCCTTGCTCATGCGGCTGTTAGTGGGACGGGCCGCCTTGGCCGCATACTGGGCCGCCGAAACCGGCACCACGTTCACCTTCACCCCCGCCTGACGGAAGATTTCGCAGGCGAACTCATACCAGGTGCAGATTCCCTCGTTGGTGGCATGATAAAATCCATACTTGTCCGTCTGGATCATGTCCACCAGCAGTCTGGCCAGATCATAGGTATAGGTAGGGGAACCGAACTGATCGTTGACCACGGTGATGGTGTCATGGGTCTTGGCCAGGTTCAGCATGGTCTTGATAAAGTTCTTGCCGTTTACGCCGAAAACCCAGGCGATGCGCACGATGAAGAACTTCCGCAGAGCCTCCGTCACCGCCACTTCCCCCTCGTACTTGGTCCGTCCGTAAACGTTCAGGGGCTCTCTCTCGTCGTCCGGCTCCCAGGGCCTCTCCCCCTGCCCGTTGAACACGTAATCCGTACTGATATACATCATGGGGATGTCCAGATCCCGGCAGACCGCCGCAATATTGGCGGTGCCTTCCGCATTCACCTTCCGGCACAGCTCCTCGTTGTCCTCCGCCGCATCCACGGCGGTGTAGGCCGCACAGTGAATCACCACATCCGGAGCCGCTTCCCGGATCACCCTGTTCACGCTGGCCCCGTCCGTGATGTCCATCTCCTGGATGTCCACGCCGATGGCCTCCAGCCCTCTTTTCTCCAACTCATTCACCACGTCATAACCCAGCTGCCCCCTGACGCCCGTCACAAACACTCTCATGCTCGCACAACCTCCCGATCATTTCCGTATATAAAATTATTTCCATATAAAATAAGGTATCACCATTCTGCCGCCGCAAAATAATGATACCCCATCCCATTTAAAAAGTAAAGTAAAATTTCCGCGACAGTTCAGCCAGATTATAAGGCCGCAAAATACTTTTCCTTCACCACGAATCCGTTCTCGTTCTCCGCCGGTATCAGGAGGAAGTTCATGTATCCCAGGTTCTCGCCCGCCGAAGTCACCAGATATTTCACCCAGATCTCCTGATAATAGGCCCCCTGATCCGCCTGGGTACTAAAGGGGGAAGCTTCCCGGAAGATCCTGCTTTCCGCCAGCGTATACTCCTCCTCGGGGTTGTCCGACGTCCCGATATAATAAAAACCATCCTGATAATAAAAGCCCGTGCTTCGCTCCGGCATCTCTTCCGGAGACGGCTGATAGGTGTCGGGCAGCTCCGCCCCCAGGGCCAGGCGGACCCGCTCCCCGGCTTCCTTCCCGCTCACCTTGACCTGGTCCTCCGCAAAGCCCAGATCCTCCCGGTACATCTGGATGACTTCCCTCCCGGCCGCCGTCCAGGCATCGGTATAAGAGGCGAACAGAAAATCATGCCAGAAGCTCTCATCCAGAGATGTCCCGTATGCGAAGTCCGGCAGCGTCATGCACAGATCCTGCAAAAAAGCATCCGCCCGGGCCGAAAGGGGATACTCCTCCCCGGGCGTCTCCCACAGGGCCGTCACCTGCCAGGTCCCGATATCCGCAACGCATAAGTTCTCCTGGTTTTCCAGACACACATTCAGCCAGTGATCGTCCCGGCCTCCCGCACGCACCTGACAGACGGCCAGCACACGCTTCGGGGTGACGGACCAGAATCTGGTCTCCAGCACGATTGCGTCCGGATCCTTTTCTCCCTCGTATGCCAGGAAAGCACCGTTTTCCGCCTGATAGCCTTCCCTATAATAGGCCGCCGCCGCATTTTCCGCCCAGAGCGTCAGATCGTCATTGAACGCCCAAAGGGCTTCCAACGAAAATTTCCCGCCATCCCGGTAGATCACATCGGCATAAACGCTGCTGCCGTTGTACTGTGCGATCGCCCAGTCCTCCTTATAGAAGGCGACAGGTGCGTTCAGCCCGATCCTTCTGTCCGTCGCCGAAAAATGGATGACGTCCCCCACATCCACGGAATCGAAGCCTTCCCCCGTCTCCTCCGACGCCAGCGGCACTCCCGCCTGCACGCCGTCCACAAGGGCCTGTGTCCCGCCTTCGGCCTGTTCAAAGCTCAGATGCGCCCTCAGCGCCTCCAGATAATCCGTATCCAGATACTGATATACGAAAAGCTCCCCGTTTTCATCCGTATCCGCCATCAAAAAGGTATCGACATAAACCCCCGTTCCGTGCAGGAGATTCAGAATGATGGACAGCTCCTGCGCACCGTCATTGTCGTAGTCCGACTCCCAGACTGCGGGCGGAATCGCATAATTGGACATATAGCCGCAGGAGATCAGCGAATAGTGCCCCTCCTTTTCCAGGAGCATGCTCTCATAATCCCCTTTGCCGTAAAGGCGGTAACTCTCCGTTTCCTTTAAAAGATAGGTGAGTCCTTCCTGCTCCGGGGACGGTTCAAAAGGAAGCTGGCTGAAGCCTTCCCTCACATCCGTCACAGAAGCCAGATCCCAACCGGCCTCCGCCGGGTCGCAGGGGGAGCCGATCACCGCCATCTCCCAGAATTCCAGTTCCTCCTGGGTCCGGCCTCCCGCTTCCCCTTCCGGATCTTCTCCGTAAGGTACCCCCGCCAAGGCGTTCTCTCCCTCAATTCCTTCCGTTTCCTTCCCGGAGGTTCCTTCCGAACCCGATCCGACTGCGCCCTGCAAATCCTGCGAACTGCCGTCATCCGAATCCGACCCTGCTGTACCCCGCAAATCCTGCGGACTGCCTCCTTGCGAACCTAATCCGGCCGCACCCTGCGGATCTCCTTCCTCCGAGCCTGCCGCACCCTGCACGTCCCCTTCACCAGGCTTTCCCACAGAACCCGCCTGAGGCCGCAGCAGGAGCCCCACGGCCAACGCCAGGATGACCGCTCCCGAAATCGCCGTGATGAACACGCTCCTGCGCTTTTCCTTCAGCACGTTTTTGATGCGGCTCTCCAGGGCGGGCTTGCCGAAATTCAAGGAGGTGACCATGAAGCCGTTCTGCTGGGCCGCAAATTTCAAAAGGCTGGCCGCATACTGTTTTCTCACCTGTCCCGTGGTGTGGTCCAGCACCTTCTCATCGCAGGAAACCTCCATGTCCTGGAAAAAGAGGACCAGTGCCAGCCAGACCAGGGGATTGAACCAATGAAGGGCAGCGATGCACAGGGCGGCCGGCTTCACCAGATAGTCCTTCCTCTTCCGGTGATATTGCTCATGGGCTATGATATAAAATTTCTCCTCCTCCGCCAGTCCCGCAGGCAGATAGATGCAGGGCCGGATCAGTCCGTACAGAAAGGCCGACTGTATGGAATCCACGGTTCGGATCCTCTTTTCCGGATCCCAGGCCAGCACCTTGCCCCTTCGGATGCGCTGCCGCAGTCTGAAATACTGGAACAGATTTCCCCCCAGGACCAGGCCCGCCCCCAGCAGCCACAGCGCCGCCGCCCCGTCCAAAAGGGTCCAGGTCTTCCCGCCCTGTTCCCGTCTCAGGGTTTCCTGGTACTTCGCTGCCAACTGATCCCCTTCCAACTCCCAGAAAGGACTCTCCCCCGTCCCTCCGGCGGTTGGCAGGATTCCCACATTTCCTCCGTCTGCGGGACCCCCCTGTCTCCCCCCTGTCAGCAGGCCTTCTGCACCCGCCGCATCCCTCGTTCCTGCGATTCCGCCGTTTACCCCCGCAGTCTCGCCGATTTCTTCTCCCGGCAGATCCGCCAAAGAAAACTCCGCCACCTGACGGGGGATCAGGCTGAAAACACCCTGAATGGACCAGGGAATACACAGATTCAAGAACACGATGAACCATAAATAATAGGAAAACCTTCTCTCGAACCTGGACAACAGCGCCCTGACCGCCAGGACGACGAGAACGCTGTAGCACCCCACCAGGCTCAATTCAATTATTTTTGTAAAAACTTCCCTCAACATGTCAAACCCTCCTGAAAAGACTTTCCAACGTTGGTTTAAATTCTTTAAATCAAGTTTAATATTTTTAAACCATTTTGTCAAGCACTTTTTTGAAAAAAAGATTCCCTTTTTCCATAAATTATTTTATAATGTAACAAAGCATCAAATCTGCAAAAAATTAGTCTTACATGGAGGTGCATGAATTGCGCAGCCGAAAAATATATCAAGGGTGCCTGGCCTTCGCCGCAGTCATGACCGCCCTGGGTCTGACCGCCTGCGCTTCCTCCGGCGCCCCGGAGAACACACCGATTCAAAACGGCTCCCGCCAGGAGGACGATGAGAGTCTTTCTTCCACTACTGTGGAAGAATCCCCGGTTCCCGCCGATTCTTCCAGTCAGGCGATTGTCTCCGAAAAGGGAAGCCGGGACAACACTCCCCTGGTCCCCGAACAGGATGCTCCCGGCACGGAAGACTATTCCAACGACGTGGCGGCCATTGATGTTTCTCACAGTTCTGCGGGATACTGTATGGCCCGGTATTTCGGAAGCAACCCAAAAGTCAAACTGATCATCACGGGGCCCGACCAGGTGCAGTACCGGTACGACCTGACCAGCAACGAATATACGCCCTTCCCCTTCACGGCGGGAAGCGGCTCCTATTCCATCGGAGTATATGAAAATGTCACCGGCACCACCTACAGCACTTCCATGAAGGTGGATGTCTCCGTAAATCTGAAGGATGAATTCCAGCCCTTCCTGGTGCCCAGCCAATACGTGAATTATTCCGCCGACTGCGACACGGTGGAAATGGGGGCGGAGTTATCGGAAGCCGCCAACAACGACCTGGACGTGGTGGCCAGCGTCTACAATTATCTGATCGACAACATCACCTATGATTATGCCAAGGCCGAAAATCCCCCTACCGGGTATTTGAGCGACGTGGACGCCACCCTGGCGTCCGGCACGGGCATCTGTCTGGATTATGCGGCCGTCATGACCAGCATGCTGCGGAGCCAGCGCATCCCCACCAAATTGGAGGTGGGTTATGCCGGAACCGCCTACCACGCCTGGATCAGCACTTACATCACGGACATCGGCTGGGTGAACGGGATCGTGGAGTTTGACGGAAAGGGCTGGAAACTGATGGATCCCACCTTTGCCGCCAACACCTCCGAAAAGGCCCTGCGGGAGTATATCGGGGACGGTTCCAACTATGTGATAAGCTATGAATATTAAGGAGAGCGCCATGAAAAAAGAAAAGTTACTGACCAACGCCGAGATCGCTTCTTTTTGCGGGCAGACCGCCATGCTGTTCCAGGCCGGCATCGCTCCGGAGGAAAGCATGAGCATCCTGCTGAAGGACACGGAAAACGCAAAGGGCACCGACGCCGGCAAAGAAATCCTGAGCAAAATCCTGGAGGTCTGCCGCCAGGGAGAATCCTTCCATGACGCCCTGGCCGCCACGGGACTTTTCCCCGATTACGTGCTGAACATGATCGCCCTGGGGGAGGAATCCGGCAACTTGGACGACTGCATGCTGTCTCTGGCCGCTTATTATGAAAAGGAACAGGCGATCTCCGACAACGTCAAAAGCGCCGTCACCTATCCTCTCATCATGATCGCCATGATGCTGGTGGTGATCTTCGTCCTCGTCAGCCGGGTGCTGCCGATTTTCAACCAGGTGTTCGTGGAGCTGGGCAGCGAGATGACCGGTTTCGCCGGAACCCTCCTCGCCCTGGGGAATTCCATCAACCGATATTCCATGGTGTTCCTTATCCTGCTGGTGCTTCTGGGGGCCCTGTACGTTGCCGCCACCAGGACCAGGTTCGGGCGCCGGAAAGCCAGCCGTTTCCTGGCCTCCTTCCCCCTGACCAGGGGCTTTCAGGAAAAGATCGCCTGTCAGCGCTTCGCCAGCGGCATGGCCATGGCTCTGAGCAGCGGCATGGACACCTTCGCCAGCCTGGACATGGTCAGTCTCCTGGTGGACAACGAACAGATGCAGACTAAGATTGCAGCCTGCCGCAAGGCCATTCAGGAAGGGGAGAACCTGGCGGACGCCCTGACCGGGGCTGACATTTTTTCCAATCTGTATTCCAGAATGGTGGCGGTGGGATTCCGCAGCGGCAACATCGATGCGGTGATGCACAAGATCGCGGACAACTACGAGAGGGAGACCGACCGCAAGATTCAGTCCATCCTCTCCATCCTGGAGCCCACCCTGGTCATCATCCTGTCCCTGATCGTGGGAATGATCCTGTTATCCGTCATTCTTCCCCTCATGGGTATCATGGCCAGCATCGGCTGAGCACGGCAGGAGGACCCTTATGAATCGTTTTGACCATCAAAAACCCCATATCGGGCGGAAGTTTATGTCCTTCCTGCCCATAGCCGCCTTCCTCCTTCTTTTCCTCTTGTTCCTTCGGGGCGTGGGCACGGTCAGCCAGACCACCCTGGAAAAGCAGCAGGAAAGCCTGGAAACCGCCTTGTCCCGCAGCATTTCCCAATGCTACGCCGTGGAGGGCGCTTATCCTCCCAGCCTGGAATACCTGGAGGAACATTACGGACTTCTTTATGACAAGGATGTTTTTTTCATCGATTATCAGGTCTTCGGTTCCAATATCCTGCCTGACGTCAGGGTGCTTCGCAGGACTCCCGGCGACAGCCCGATCATGAACGGGAACCGGCCTTAGAAAGGAGCGCCCATATGAAAACGCAGGAACGCCATATCGTGGATGTCTTGTTCGTGCTGGCGCTGTTCGGCATCTTCGCTTTTTCCGCCCTGATGCTGGTGATCATCGGGGCCAACGTATACGAAAACACGGTAAATGACATGAGCGACAACTTCGACTCCCGCACCGCCACCGCCTATATCTCCGAAAAGCTCAGGCAGAACGACCTGGCGGAGGGTGTGGCCCTGGAGTCATTGGAGGGCACGGACGCCCTGGCCCTGAGCCAATGGATCGGCGACACGGAATACTGCACCTATCTGTATTATCATGAGGGATACCTGAAAGAACTGTTCATGCGCAAGGACGCCGACCTGGTGGGGGATACCCTGGGGGCCGGGCAGCCCGTCATGGAACTGACCTCCCTGGAAATGGAGCAGGTTTCGGAACAGCTGCTTTCTCTGAAGCTGGTCACTGCGGAAGGAGCGGAAAAATCCCTCCTGCTGCATATTCACAGCGCCCAGCGATAAATTCATTCAGACCAGCGACAGACTCACTGCCGGAAAGGATATGCACCGTTATGAAGCATTCAAAATCCAGTCTTTTTCTGATGGAACTGATCATCGCCCTGTTGTTTTTTTCCCTGGCCAGCTCCGTGGCGATCCGTCTCTTCGTCAAGTCCTACCTGATCAGCCAGCAGACCATCAACGAGAACCACGCCGTCAACGAGGCCCAAAACCTGGCGGAAGGGTTTCTGGGGACGGAAGGGGATCTGGCAGCACTGGGGGAGCTCTTCCCGGAGGGGATCCTGGAAGCGGAAACCCTGACCCTCTACTGGAATCAGGAGTGGGAACCCTGCCTTAAGGAAGACGCAAGCTATGCGGCGACCCTGACCAGCCAGCCGGATACCCAGGGCTCCGGTTTGATCGGCGCCGAAATCAGCCTGGAAAAGCTTTCTTCCCAAGAAGTGATTTATCATCTCCACGTGGATCATCACGTTCCCGAAAGGAGGGCCAGCTGATGGTTGATTCTTTGAATTCTTCTCAATCTGCGGTTTTGGAAAAGCCTGCGAAAAACTCCGTCCGAATGGGCGTCAACGTGGGTTCCTCTTCCATCCTGCTGATTTTCGTGGTCCTCTGCCTGGTCGCCTTCGCCACCCTTTCCCTGGTGAGTGCCAATGCCGACAGGCTCTTGAGCCGACGCATCCTGGAACGAACCACCGGTTATTACGGGGCCTGCAGCGAAGCGGAAGCCTGGGTGGCCGAACAGGACCGGGAACTAGCGGATATTTTTGCAGCCGCCTCTTCCAGAGCGGCTTATTTGGAACAGGTCGGCGAGGGAACGAGGACGTTCCGCACATCCGTTTCCGACACCCAGGATCTGGAAGTCATTTTGGAAATCCTTTATCCTGAGGCCGCAGGCGATGCCTTTTACCGCATCACCTCCTGGAAAGTCATCAACACGGCGGAATACGAATACGATTCCACCCTGCCGGTGTTCCGACAATAAGCCACACGGCTATCGCCATGCAGCTGCCACGTGGTTTCGCCATACGGCTGACACATGGCTGCAGATTTCGCAGCTCCGTCCAAAAAGGCGGGAGGATTTGCATCCTCCCGCCTTTCCTGCGGTTTTATCCGTTATTCCTTCATTACTCTTCGTCCTCGGATTCGGATTCTTCGTCTTCCGCCTCGGAAATATCTTCTCCCAAAGGCTCTTCCTCATCCTCAATGGCTACCCATTCCTCTTCCTTCTCCGTTTCGACGGCCTCTCCATCAACAACTTCTCCATCAACAGCTTCATACTCCAGGTCCTCTGCCGCCTCCTGAGATTCCGATTCTTCCGGCTCATTCTCAAAGGAGATGTCTTCAGACTCTTCGTATTCGTCGTCAAAGGACACAACCTCCGTCTCGGTGCTCAGCTTGGTGTCGCGGTATCTCTGCATACCGGTTCCGGCAGGAATCGGCTTGCCGATAATCACGTTCTCCTTCAGACCCACCAGAGGATCGATCTTGCCCTTGATGGCCGCCTCCGTCAGGACCTTGGTGGTCTCCTGGAAGGACGCCGCAGACAGGAAGGATTCCGTTGCCAAGGCGGCCTTCGTGATTCCCAGCATCACCTGCTTGCCTTCCGCAGGCTCCAGCCCCTGAGCGATCAAGGCCTCATTTTCATCTTCATACTTCAGCACGTCCACCAGGGTTCCGGGAAGAAACTCGGAATCGCCGTTCTTCTCAATCCGAACCTTCTTCAGCATCTGGCGAACGATCACCTCGATATGCTTATCCGCAATATCCACGCCCTGCAGGCGGTACACTCTCTGCACCTCCCGAAGCATATAATTCTGTACGGCGCGGATACCCTTGATCTTCAACAGATCATGGGGATTCACGCTTCCTTCCGTCAATTCGTCACCGGCCTCCAACTCCTGGCCGTCCATGACCTTGATGCGGGAACCGTAAGGGATCAAATAAGCCTTGGTCTCTCCGGTTTCCTCGTTGCTCACCACCACTTCCCGCTTCTTCTTGGTGTCCCGGATCTCCGCCTTGCCGGAGAATTCCGCAATGATCGCCAGGCCCTTGGGTTTTCTGGCTTCAAACAATTCCTCCACACGGGGAAGACCTTGGGTGATATCGTCACCAGCCACGCCGCCGGCATGGAAGGTACGCATGGTCAGCTGCGTTCCGGGTTCCCCGATGGACTGGGCGGCGATAATGCCCACCGCCTCTCCTACCTGTACCGCTTCGCCGGTAGCCATGTTGGCCCCGTAGCATTTCGCACAGATTCCTTTATGAGAACGGCAGGTCAGGATGGTCCGAATCTTCACCGATTCGATGGGTTCCCCTTTTTCGTTCACGCCGACGGACAAAATCTTGGCCGCCCGGCTGGGTGTGATCATATGATTCTTCTTCACGATCACGTTGCCGTCCCGATCCTTGATCTCTTCACAGGTATAACGGCCAGTGATACGATCCTTCAGGCTCTCGATGGTTTCTTTTCCATCCATAAAGGCGCTCACCGTCATGCCGGGGATATCGGCCCTGCCTTCACAGCAGTCCATTTCCCGGATAATCAACTCCTGGGAGACATCCACCATCCTCCTGGTCAGATAACCGGAGTCGGCGGTACGCAGTGCGGTATCGGACAAACCCTTGCGGGCGCCGTGAGCGGACATGAAATACTCCAGCACGTCCAGACCCTCACGGAAATTGGACTTGATGGGCAGCTCAATGGTACGTCCCGTAGTATCCGCCATCAATCCCCGCATACCGGCCAGCTGCTTGATCTGCTGGTTGGAACCACGGGCCCCGGAGTCCGCCATCATATAGATATTATTATATTTATCCAAGCCGGACAGCAATACATCCGTCAGCTCCTTGTCCGTCTCGTTCCAGGTCTCCACCACTGCCCGGTAACGTTCCTCTTCCGTGATCAGACCCCGGCGATAGTTGGCGGCGATCCGGTCCACGGTTGCCTGGGCGTTGGCCAGCATTTCCGCCTTCTGGGCGGGCACGGTCATATCGGAAATGGAAACGGACATGGCCGCCTTGGTGGAATATTTATATCCGATGGCCTTTACATCGTCCAGCACCTCGGCGGTCCTGGATGCGCCATGGGTATTGATGACCTTCTCCAGAATCTGCTTCAGGCCTTTCTTGCCCACATGGAAATCCACTTCCAGCTTCAACAGATTTTCCGGGTCGCTTCTATCCACAAAGCCCAGATCCTGGGGCAGGATCTCATTGAACAGGAAACGTCCCAAGGTGGACTCCACATTGCCGGATACCACCTCTCCTTCCGCATTCTTCCGTTCCATGCGGACCGTGATCCTGGAATGCAGGGTGCAGGCGCCGTTTTCATAAGCCAAAATGGCTTCATTCACATTTTTAAAGAACTTTCCCTCGCCGACGGAACCGGGTCTCTCCTGAGTCAGGTAATAGATTCCCAGCACCATGTCCTGAGAAGGCACGGCCACGGGGCCACCGTCGGAAGGCTTCAACAGATTGTTGGGCGACAAAAGCAGGAACCGGCATTCCGCCTGGGCTTCCACGGACAGGGGAAGATGCACGGCCATCTGGTCGCCGTCAAAGTCCGCATTGAATGCGGTACACACCAGAGGATGCAGCTTAATGGCCTTGCCTTCCACCAAAATGGGCTCGAAGGCCTGAATGCCCAGCCTGTGCAGGGTAGGCGCACGGTTGAGCATCACGGGATGCTCCTTGATCACTTCCTCCAACACGTCCCACACCTGGGTGTCCAGTCTCTCCACCAGCTTCTTGGCGTTCTTAATGTTCTGGCTGATCCCCTTCGCCACCAGCTCCTTCATCACGAAGGGCTTGAACAGCTCGATGGCCATTTCCTTGGGCAGGCCGCACTGATAAATCTTCAGTTCGGGGCCGACCACGATAACGGAACGGCCGGAATAGTCCACACGTTTTCCCAGCAGATTCTGACGGAAACGGCCGGATTTCCCCTTCAGCATATCGGAAAGGGACTTCAGGGCCCTGTTGCCGGGGCCGGTCACGGGCCGCCCTCTTCTGCCGTTGTCGATCAGGGCGTCCACCGCCTCCTGCAGCATTCTCTTCTCATTGCGGACGATGATGTCAGGAGCACCCAGCTCCAGGAGTCTCTTCAAACGGTTATTCCTGTTGATGATCCTCCGATACAAATCATTCAGATCAGAGGTGGCGAAACGGCCGCCGTCCAGCTGCACCATGGGCCGCAGATCCGGAGGGATCACGGGAATCACGTCCATCACCATCCACTCGGGACGGTTGCCGGACTCATGGAAAGCTTCCACCACTTCCAGCCTTTTGATAATCCTGGCCCTCTTCTGACCGGAGGAATCCCGAAGTCCCGCTTTCAGCTCCTCGGACTCCTTTTCCAGGTCGATGGCCACCAAAAGTTCCTTGATAGCCTCCGCTCCCATACCTGCGCGAAATTTATTTCCCCAGGTCTCCCTGGCTTCCTGATACTCCCTTTCGGATAGAATCTGCTTGTAGTCCAGGTTGGTCTCTCCCGGATCCAGCACGATATAGGAAGCAAAATACAACACCTTTTCCAGCACTCTGGGGGACAAATCCAGGATCAATCCCATGCGGCTGGGTATCCCTTTGAAATACCAGATATGAGAGACCGGGGCCGCCAGTTCGATGTGGCCCATGCGTTCCCTCCTGACGCTGGCCTTGGTCACCTCCACGCCGCATCTGTCGCATACAACACCCTTATATCTGATCTTCTTATATTTGCCGCAATGACATTCCCAGTCCTTGCTGGGGCCAAAAATTTTCTCACAGTACAGGCCGTCCCTTTCCGGTTTCAAGGTCCTATAGTTGATCGTCTCCGGCTTCAGAACCTCGCCATGGGACCAGGCTCGGATCTTCTCTGGTGAAGCCAATCCAATTCTGATGGCGTCAAATGTCATCTGCTGAGTTGTATCACTTCTTGTTTCCGGCATTTATGGCACTCCCTTTCCTTTTAGAATTCTTCATTGTAATCATCTACGGAATCGTCAAAATCGTCCTCGCCAGCAAAATCATCCTCGTCGCCGGCAAAATCCTCGTCCTCGCCGAAGTCGTCCTCTTCCGCATTGACCAGCTCGCCGTCTTCATCGAACTCCTGCTTTTGATAACCCATTTCACCCAGGGATTCGCTGTCGTAGTCATCGTATTTCCGGTCGCCTTCCATGTCAAAACGATAATCCGTGTCGCCGTAATCGATGTTCTCCTTCAGTTCGACCTCTTCCCCGTTATTGAGCATCACCACATCCAGACCCAGGGCCTGCAGTTCCTTGAGCAGAACCTTGAAGGACTCCGGTATGCCGGGCTCGGGGATATTGTCCCCCTTGATGATGGCTTCATAGGTCTTCACCCGGCCTACCACGTCATCGGATTTCACGGTCAGGATCTCCTGCAGCGTATAGGATGCGCCATAAGCTTCCAGGGCCCAAACCTCCATCTCGCCGAAACGCTGTCCGCCGAACTGGGCCTTGCCGCCCAAAGGCTGCTGGGTCACCAGGGAATAAGGGCCCGTGGAACGGGCGTGGATCTTGTCGTCCACCAGGTGATGCAGCTTCAAGTAATGCATATGGCCGATGGTAACGGGGCTGTCGAAGAACTCGCCCGTCCGGCCGTCCCGCAGCCGCACCCTTCCGTCCCGGGAAATGGGCACTCCCTTCCAGACCTTTCTGTGATCCCTGTTTTCATATAGGTAGTCCATCACTTCCGGAAGCAGTTCTTCCTTGTGCTTCGCCTCGAACTCTTCCCATTCCAAGTTGACATAATCGTTGGCCAAATCCAAAGTGTCCATGATATCCGTCTCGTTGGCTCCGTCAAACACCGGAGTGGACACGTTGAAGCCCAGGGCCTTCGCCGCCAGGGAGAGATGGATCTCCAACACCTGGCCGATGTTCATACGGGAAGGCACGCCCAAAGGATTCAGCACGATATCCAGAGGCCGTCCGTTGGGCAGATAAGGCATATCCTCCACGGGAAGCACGCGGGAAACCACACCCTTGTTGCCATGGCGGCCTGCCATCTTGTCGCCCACGGAAATCTTCCTCTTCTGCGCAATATAAATACGGACCGCCTGGTTCACGCCAGGAGACAATTCATCACAATTTTCCCTGGTAAACACCTTGGCGTCCACCACGATGCCATATTCCCCGTGGGGCACCTTCAGGGAGGTGTCTCTCACTTCTCTGGCTTTTTCTCCGAAAATGGCCCGGAGCAGTCTCTCTTCGGCGGTAAGTTCCGTTTCGCCCTTAGGCGTCACCTTGCCCACCAGGATGTCACCGGCCCGCACTTCCGCACCGATGCGGATGATTCCCCGGTCATCCAGATCCTTCAGGGCGTCGTCGCCCACGCCGGGCACGTCCCTGGTGATCTCTTCCGGCCCCAGCTTGGTATCCCGGGCCTCCGCCTCGTATTCCTCGATATGGACGGAGGTATATACATCATCCATGACCAACCGTTCGCTCAGCAGAACGGCGTCCTCATAATTGTAGCCTTCCCAGGTCATGAATCCGATCAGTGGATTCTTGCCCAGGGCCAATTCTCCATCACTCGTGGAGGGGCCGTCCGCAATCACCTGTCCTTCTTCCACGTGTTCTCCCTTGAACACGATGGGCTTCTGGTTATAGCAGTTGGACTGATTGCTTCTGGCGAACTTGGTCAGGTGGAACTCCTCCTTCTCCCCATCATCATAAGCCATGCGGATGGTGTCTGCGGAAACGTAATCCACGGTACCCGCCTTGCGGGCCAGCACGCAGACGCCGGAGTCAACGGCGGCCTTGGTCTCCATACCGGTTCCCACCACGGGAGTCTCCGTGGTCAGGAGGGGCACCGCCTGACGCTGCATGTTGGAACCCATCAGGGCCCGGTTGGCATCGTCATGCTCCAGGAAAGGAATCAGGGCCGTTGCCACGGAAAACACCATCTTGGGGGACACGTCCATGTAATCGAACATGGACTTGGGATATTCCTGGGTCTCGTCACGATAACGGCCGGAAACGGAATTTCTCATGAAATGTCCTTCCGCATCCAGGGCTTCGGACGCCTGTGCCACATGGTAATTATCTTCTTCGTCCGCCGTCATGTAGACCACTTCGTCCGTCACCCGGGGATTTCTGGGATCGGACTTATCCACCTTGCGGTAAGGCGCTTCCACAAAGCCATATTCGTTGATCCTGGCATAGCTCGCCAGGGAGTTGATCAAACCGATGTTGGGACCTTCAGGTGTCTCGATGGGGCACATCCTTCCATAATGGGAGTAATGCACGTCACGAACCTCGAATCCGGCCCGGTCTCTGGACAGGCCGCCAGGTCCCAGGGCGGACAGACGTCTCTTGTGGGTCAGCTCGCCCAGAGGATTGTTCTGATCCATGAACTGGGAGAGCTGGGAGGAACCGAAGAACTCCTTCACCGCCGCAGTCACGGGCTTGATATTGATCAGGGACTGGGGAGAAATATCCTCCGCATCGTGGGTCGTCATGCGCTCTCTGACCACCCTCTCCATCCTGGCCAGGCCGATGCGGTACTGGTTCTGCAAAAGCTCTCCCACCGCACGGATACGCCTGTTGCCCAAATGGTCGATGTCATCGTCATTGCCCAGACCGTACTCCAAATGCATATTATAATTGATGGAGGCGAAAATATCCTCCTTGGTGATGTGCTTCGGCACCAACTCATGCACGTTCTTCTTGATCGCCTCGGCCAGCTTCTCGGGATCTTCGCCGTACTCGTCCAGAATCTGACGAAGCAGGGGATAATATACCCTTTCATGGATCCCGAAATCCCTGGGATTGCAGTCCACGAAGTTGCTAAGATCCACCATCATGTTGGAAAGGACCTTCACGACCTTTTCTTCCGTCTGAATATAAACGCAGGGGACGGCGGCATTCTGGATGGTATCCGCCAACTCCCTGGTCAGCTTGGTCCCTGCGGCCGCAAGAATCTCCCCGGTGGCCGGATCCACTGCGTCCGCCGCCAGCACGTGCCCGCTGATCCTCAGCCTGAAGGACAGCTTCTTATTGAATTTATATCTTCCCACCTTCGCCAGGTCGTATCTGCGGGGATCAAAGAACATGGCGTTAATCAAACTCTCCGCACTCTCCACGCTCAAAGGCTCGCCGGGGCGGATCTTTTTGTACAGCTCCAGAAGACCTTCCTGATAGTTCTCGGCGGTGTCCTTGGTAAAGCTGGCCTCGATCTTGGGCTCGTCCCCGAACACTTCCCGGATCTCGTCATTGGTCCCGATGCCCAGGGCACGGATCAGAACCGTGATGGGAACCTTCCTTGTCCGGTCCACGCGGACATAGAAGACGTCGTTGGAGTCCGTCTCATACTCCAGCCAGGCCCCCCTGTTGGGAATCACCGTACAGGAAAAAAGCTTTTTCCCGATTTTGTCATGGCCGATGGCATAATAAATCCCAGGCGAACGAACCAGCTGACTGACGATAATACGTTCTGCTCCATTGATCACAAAGGTGCCGGTCTCCGTCATCAAAGGCATATCTCCCATGAAAATTTCATGTTCGCTGATTTCCTCCTTTTCCTTGTTATACAGACGGACTTTCACCTTAAGAGGGGCCGCATAAGTGGCGTCCCTTTCCTTACATTCCTCAATCGAATACTTGCGCTCATCCTTACAAAGTTCAAAGTCCACAAAATCCAGACTTAAAGATCCACTGTAATCTGCAATCGGAGAGATATCGTCAAAAGCTTCTTTCAGACCTTCCTCTAAAAACCACTGATAGGAGTCCTTCTGGACCTCGATCAGGTTGGGCATCTCCAAAACTTCCTTTTGTCTTGAATAACTCATACGCATATGCTTGCCGTTCGCAACAGGACGTATTCTGTTTTTTTCCATCGACATTTCACCCCGTTCTTTCTTATTGAGCCTTCACACATCGGTATTTCATACGCTTTCAAACTGTCAAATGACATACCTCCGCACAATAGCGCATTATCCATATTAACACAAAATGGAAGGGCAGTCAAGAAAAAGTTTGTGAAAATTTTGTAAAACGGCTCACGCCAAAAGAAGCCGAAACTCCGTAAGGAGTCCGGCTTCCGTGTTTTCCATGGGCGGATTTTCTCCGCTTTCGTCTTCTGGAAACTGAATTACTTGAGGGTAACCTTTGCGCCAACCTCTTCCAGTTTCTTCTTGATCTCCTCGGCTTCTTCCTTGGAAACAGCTTCCTTCACGTTCTTGGGAGCGTTGTCCACAAGGTCCTTGGCCTCCTTCAGGCCCAGGCTGGTGATCTCACGAACCACCTTGATTACCTTAACCTTCTCGGCACCGATCTCGGTCAGCTCCACGTTGAACTCGGTCTGCTCTTCCACTTCCTCGGCAGGACCAGCCGCAGCAACCACGACGCCAGCGGCGGCGGACACGCCAAACTCCTCTTCACAAGCCTTTACCAGCTCGTTCAGCTCCAGTACGGATAACTCTTTAATAGCATCAATAAATTCCTGAGTGCTCAATTTAGCCATTTTTCTTTCCTCCATTTTTTATCATTATTTACATGCGACATACAATACCCAGAACCTTAAGCCTCTGCGGGGGCTTCTGCCGGAGCGCCGTTTTTCTCGGCGATCTGATTCAGCACACGGGCCAGATTTGCAATCGGAGACTGCATGCTTCCCAGCAATCTGCCGAGCAAAACTTCCCTGGAAGGAATGCTCGCGATCTTCGCCATGCCAGCCGCATCATAGACGGTTCCTTCCACCACGCCGGCCTTGATCTCCAGGGCGGGCGCCGACTTGGCGAACTCTGTAAGAAGCCTTGCGGGTGCGGTGGCGTCCTTGGAAGAATAAGCGATAGCGCTGGGTCCTTCCAGATAAGGTGCCAGACCTTCGAACGCGGTGCCCTTGAATGCGAAATTCATCATGGTGTTCTTGTACACCTTGTAGGTGACTCCCGCTTCCCGCAAGCTCTTGCGAAGTGCGGTATCCTGCTCCACGGTCAATCCGCGGTAATCTACCAGGACAACGGTCTGCGCATCCTTGATACCGGCAGAAATCTCATCTACAACAGGCTTCTTCAATTCGATCTTTGCCATCTTACTACCTCCTTATAGATTTCAGCCGAAAGGAGTTCGGATTGCCGGATAAAAAAATCCCCCTGCAAAAGACACAGAGAGACTGTTTTTCCTCTAAACTCATCTCCTCGGTAGGACTTACGCCAAGCGCCCGATCACTGAAAAACTCCAGCGCTCCAGGGCTTCGCACCTACTGTCTTCGGCATAATTAATAATTTTTTAAATCTTATCACAGGGAGCTTGAGGTTGTCAAGCCCCCGTGATAAATCATTTTTTATCAGAACTTCGCCACGTTCACCTTAACGCCAGGGCCCATGGTGCTGGTCAGGGTAATGCTCCTCAAATACTGACCCTTCACCGCACTGGGTCTCGCCTTCAGAATGGCGTCCATGAGGGCATTGAAATTCTCCTGCAGAGCTTCTTCCGTGAAGGAAACCTTTCCAAGGGGAACATGCACGATGTTGGTCTTGTCCAGCCTGTACTCAATCTTACCGGCTTTGATCTCCTTGATGGCCTTGGTAACGTCCATGGTCACCGTACCGGCCTTGGGATTGGGCATCAATCCCTTAGGTCCCAAAACCTTACCGAGACGTCCGACCACGCCCATCATGTCAGGAGTGGCGATCACCTTGTCGAATTCCAGCCATCCTTCATGCTGGATCTTCGGGATCAGCTCTTCGCCGCCTACGAAGTCGGCGCCCGCCGCCTCCGCCTCGTCCAGCTTCGCACCCTTGGCGAAAACCAGGACTCTTACCATCTTGCCGGTTCCGTTCGGAAGAACCACGGCGCCACGGATCTGCTGCTCCGCATGACGTCCGTCACAGCCTGTTCTGATGTGGACTTCCACGGTCTCATCAAATTTGGCGGGAGCCACTTTCTTCACCAGCGCAATGGCGTCGGCCGGCTCGTAGAGGACGGTGCGGTCAACTAATTTAGCGGTTTCTATATATTTCTTACCATGTTTCATATTTTACCTCCTAGGTTCTAACGACAATCAAATTGTCTCCCAATTATTTTAATCTCTTAGTCTTTGACAACTAAATTAGTCTTCCACAACGATGCCCATGCTTCTCGCAGTGCCTGCGATCATGCTCATGGCCGCCTCCAGGCTGGCCGCATTCAGATCCGGCATCTTCAGTTCCGCAATCTCCTGGAGCTTGGCCTTGGAGATGGTGGCTACCTTGGTCTTGTTGGGTGCGCCGGAACCGGATTTGATATTGCAGGCCTTCTTCAAAAGAACGGCCGCAGGCGGAGTCTTGGTAATGAAGCTGAAACTTCTGTCCGCATATACCGTGATGACTACCGGGATGATGAGATCGCCCTTGTCAGCAGTTCTGGCATTGAACTGTTTCGTGAACTCGACGATATTGACGCCGTGCTGTCCAAGCGCAGGACCAACCGGGGGAGCCGGTGTCGCCTTGCCGGCTGGAATCTGTAACTTAATGTAACCTGTAACTTTTTTTGCCATTGTGGCACCTCCTATAATGTGGTAATACGGCGCAGGCCATCCAAAGGACCTGCTCCCACAGGGACTTCCCTAAGCCCCTTTTTCTGTTGCTGCACCTCCAACCTTACCGGAAAAGAGGTTATATTTACTCCGGAAATCAAAATTCCGGAAGAAAATATCCGCATCCCGCCCGGCCTTCATACCTCACAAGCTCCAATGCGCCTTGCCAAACTCCTGCGCTTCGTCAAACTTCCGGCCGATGACGGACAGTTTTCTCACAGCTTCCTCATCTCTGCGAAATCAATCTCCACAGGGGTCTCCCTGCCGAACAATTCCACGTTGATGGTGGCCGTCTGCTTTCCAAAGTCCATCTTCTGTACTACGCCCACCGTATCCTTCCAAATGCCGGCCACCACGGAAACGCTGTCTCCCTCTGCAAAATCCACCGAAATGTTCGAAGACTTGATTCCAAGAGGCTTCATTTCTGCATCCGTCAGGGGAATCGGCTTGCTTCCGGGCCCTACAAAACCGGTAACGCCTCGGGTATTGCGGACGACATACCAGGTATCGTCATTCATCTCCATATTCAGAAGCACATATCCGGGAAACAACTTCTTCTGGACGGTCTTCCTCACGCCGTTCTTCATTTCCACCACTTCTTCCAGAGGAACCCTTACCTCCAGAATCTGTTCCGCAAGGTGCTTGTTGTTCTCGATTGTCTTCTCAATATTGGCTTTGACTTTATTCTCATATCCGGAATAAGTATGCACTACATACCATTTTGCCTCTGCCATACAATCTCCTTCGCTCTATATTGATGTTATGAAATTCACACCATACTGAATCAGCAGATCCAGCACGGCAATGATCACACCGATCACCAGCGAAATTGCCACAACTGCAATGGACTGCTTCACCGTGTCCTCCCTGTCAGGCCACGTTATCTTCTTAAATTCAGCTTTCACGCCCGCCCAAAAGCTCATCTTGTTGCCGGACTTGGCGCTTTTGGTTTTCTCCTTCTTCGTGGAATCACTCATGGTTAACTCCTTGTCTTACAGAACGATAGATTATTTGGTTTCCTTGTGCAGAGTATGCTTCCTGCAGAATCTGCAATACTTCTTCAACTCCATCCTGTCCGGATGAGTCTTCTTGTCCTTGGTCGTATTGTAGTTACGCTGTTTGCACTCCGTGCAGGCCAATGTAATTCTTGTACGCATGTTTCCACCTCCGTGCGGTATATTCTAAATTTTAAGCATAAAAAAAAGACCGAAATCTTATGAGACTTTTTAACTATAACACAGAACAGGGAATCCGTCAATCACTTTTTTAACAAAATATATTTGAAATTCATCCCTTCGTACAAGGGCTTCAACGCACCCGCCCCTCGCCTGCGGGAATGCCGCCCGCAGGGCGGGCCGGCACAATATAGGCGGAAGCCCCGCCTTATTGTCCCAGCTCCTTTTCCGCCATCTCAAGAGCGGCGGCTATCACTTTATCCATGTCGTAATACTTGTACTGGCCCAGTCTTCCGCCGAAAAGCACTTTTTCTTCCTTGGCGGCCAGCTCCCGGTACCTGGCGAACAGTTCATTGTTTCTGGCGTCATTGATAGGGTAATAAGGCTCGTCGCCCTTCTTCCATTCCGCCGGATATTCCCTGGTGATCACCGTGTCCGGCTGCGTGCCGAATTCAAAGTGCTTATGCTCGATGATCCTGGTGTAAGGCACCTGGCGTTCCGTATAGTTCACCACCGCATTCCCCTGATAGTTGTCGCAGCCCTCCAGCAGCTCCGTTTCAAAACGGAGGGAACGATATTGCAGTTCTCCCAGGCAATAGCCAAAATATTCATCGATCATGCCGGTATACAATACCTTATCGAATACGTCGGCTTCCGCTCCCTTTTCCTCATTCTGCTTCAAAAACTGGCGGTAACTGATTCCGAGCCTCACCGGCGTGCCCTCCAACAGCTTCTCCACGATCTGGGTATAACCGCCCTCCGGAATCCCCTGATATCGGTCCGTGAAATAATTGTTATCATAGACAAACCGAACAGGCAGCCGCTTGATAATGAATGCGGGAAGCTCCCTGCAGTCTCTGCCCCACTGCTTTTCCGTATACCCCTTCACCAGCTTCTCATAGACGTCCCTTCCCACCAGGGACAAGGCCTGTTCTTCAAGATTGCCGGGCTCCCAGGAGCCTTCCTCCGCCCCCAGTTCCGCCAGCGCCTGTGTGCGCTGGGACTCGATGATCTCCCTGGCCTGCGCCGGGGTCCGGATGCTCCACATCTTGCTGAAGGTATTCATATTAAAAGGAAGATTATACAATTCTTCGCCGTACACCGCCACCGGAGAATTGATATAATGATTGAACTGCGCAAACTGATTTACATAATCCCAGATTCTGCGGTCAGAGGTATGAAAGATATGAGCCCCATACTGATGCACCTGGATCCCCTTCTCTTCCCTTGTATAGATATTGCCTCCCAAATGCTCCCGTTTGTCGATCACAAGGCACTTTTTACCCGCTTTTTTCATCTCGTATGCGAATACCGAGCCGAACAGACCCGTGCCCACGACCAGATAATCAAATCTTGTCATTTCTCGATTTTTTCCCTTTCATCTTGTATTTTTCGATCTGCACGAAATCGTCCATCAGTTCCAGCACCTTGTCCCTGCCGGTCTGATTCAGCTTCACATAATACTGCATCACCCTGTTTTCCAATAATTGGGCGCCCAGGGAGGCATCCCGTTCCAGCGAAGAGAAATCCACGGGATTCAATCCCAGCTTGTCGCACATTTTGATCACCGTGCCATAAGCCATACCCTCGATGCCCCGCTCCAGGGCCGTCACAAGAGTACTGTAGGGAATCCCCATTTCCAGGGCGAACTGCCGCACGCTTCGATATTGTCTCAAGATCTCTTTTTTCAAGATTTCCGCTTTTGTCATATTTTCCTCATTTCTGCGCCGCTCTATGCCGTCTGACAGTTCCCGTCCATGCGGCGCAGCTCCGGGGCCTGCAGATGGATGATTCCTTCATCCTGTCGCTGTCACAATTTCTGAAAATAAATCAAATACAAATATAATATACGATATTCCGTCAGGCAATGCAAGGCTTTTCTGCACAACAATAACCTTGGGAAAATATGACCTCATCCATCACGGGCTTTATAACAAATGAGCCCTCAGTTCCTCCGGACTTAAGGGAGAAAGATCGACCGGCGCAATGTCAAACACGGTTTTGCAGCCCGTTTCCCCTCTCTCCTTCAAACGGTTCAGCGCCCTGGCATAAGCCACCAGCACGCTGGCGGTGAATTCCGGATTGGAATCCAGTCTCAGGGAATATTCCACCATCTGGTGAGTGGTTTCCCCTTCTCCCGTCATGCCGCTCCGCATCACGAAACCGCCATGAGGCATTTTATTATGCACGGCATCGAACTCTTCCTCGCTGATAAAAGTCACCGTGGTGTCATATTCATCGAAATAATTGGGCATATTGACAATGGTATCTGTAATCTTCTGCAGATCCGCACCCTCTTCCGGCACAATATAGCATTCCCTGGTATGCTTCTGCCGGGCGGTCAAGTCCGGCTGATCTCCCCGGCGCACACGCTCCATGGCAGCTTCTACCGGAACGGTATACTGAATTCCTCTCTTCACGCCTTCCACCCGGCGAATGGCATCGGAATGTCCCTGGCTAACCCCTTTTCCCCAGAAAGTGTAAGTTTTTCCCACGGGCAGTATCGCTTCCGCATATGCGCGGTTCAAGGAGAACAGGCCCGGATCCCATCCTACGGAGATCAGGCCCACGTGTCCGCTTTCCCGGCAGGCGGCATCCACGGCCGCAAAATGCTCCGGGATCCTGGCATGCGTGTCGAAACTGTCGATCACGTTACAGCACCTGGCCAGTTCCGGCGTCTGCACCGGCAAATCCGTGGCGCTGCCTCCGCAAAGGATCACCACGTCCAGCCCGTCCGCCATGGACGGGATTTCTTCCATCCCATAAACCTTCACGCCTTCCGTTCTTATCCTCACCGTTTCCGGCGGCCTTCTCGTAAACACCGCCGCCAATTCCATATCTTCGTTCTGGCGGATGGCAAGCTCCACTCCCCTGCCAAGGTTGCCGTAACCCGCAATTCCGATTCTAATCTTATTCATCCCGATTCTCCTTCCGTCATATTCCATTTCCTCAATTTGACGGCGCACATCTGACATCGCACGGCTCTGACGATGCACGTCATATTCATCAAGAACCGCTTTCCACGCCAGCCGCTCCGCTAAAGCCGTTCCGCCCGGGCCATCCACAGATCGACTTCTGCACTAAAGCTGCTCCGCCTGGGCCATCCACAACGCCGCACTGGCATCGGAAGGCATCCTCCAATCTCCCCTGGGGGAGACCGCCACGCTCCCCACCTTAGGCCCATCCGGCAGACAGGAACGTTTAAACTGCTGCTGGAAGAACCTCCTATAAAATACCTTCAGCCATTTCCGAATGGTTTCTTCTTCGTAAGCTCCCTCGAAGGACCGCACCGCAATGCGGAAGATCTTCTCCGGCGGGAAAGCGCAGCGAAGCATATAATATAGGAAGAAATCATGCAATTCGTAGGGTCCTACCAAGTCCTCCGTTTTCTGGGAAATGCTCCCTTCCTCCGGCGGAAGCAGTTCCGGGCTCACCGGTGTATCCAACACGTCCAAAAGCACCTTCCACAGCTCTTCCTCTCCGCAGGTGTCGGCATAATACCTCACCAGATGACGCACCAAGGTTTTGGGAACTCCCGCATTGACGCCGTACATGGACATATGATCCCCATTATACGTGGCCCAGCCCAAAGCCAACTCCGACATATCGCCGGTTCCTATGACCAGGCCGTTATAACGATTGGCAAGATCCATCAACACTTGGGTTCGTTCCCTGGCCTGTCCGTTCTCATAGGTCACGTCATGCTTGTCCATATCCTGTCCGATATCCCGGAAATGAAGCGTCACCGATTCCCGAATATCCACCTCTTTCAGTGTGGCTCCCAGCGTAAGGGACAACTTACAGGCATTGGTGTAGGTTCTGTCCGTGGTCCCAAAGCAAGGCATGGTCACCGCCAAAATTCCTCTCCTGTCAAGGCCCAACAGATCAAAAGTCTTCACCGTCACCAACAAGGCCAACGTGGAATCCAGGCCGCCGGAAATTCCGATCACCGCAGTTTTCAACCCCGTATGCTCGTATCGCTTTTTCAATCCATAGGACTGAATCGATAAAATTTCCTCGCAACGCTTGTTCCTGAGTCCTTCCTCCCCCGGCACAAAAGGATGACGGTCAAATTTCCTTTCCAGTCTCGTCTCCTCTACCTGCAGGGCAAACGGAACGGAAGCATACTCCAGATTTTTCTCTTTTCCAAAGGTTCCCATACGGCGGCGCTCGCTGCGGATCCGGCTGACGTCCAGATCTCCGCAGACGCTCTCTCCGGAAAAACGTCTGGAATGCGACAGGAGCGTGCCGTTTTCGGCAATCATGTTATGGCCGCCGAAAACCAGATCCTGCGTGGACTCCCCTTCCCCGGCGCTGCAGTAGATATAACCGCAGATCAACCTGGCGCTGGCGCTCCTCACCAACAATTCCCGATAGTCGTCCTTTCCCACCGTCTCATTGGAAGCGGAAAGATTGACGATTACCGTCGCACCCATCAGCGCATGGCGGGTGCAGGGCGGATCCGCCACCCAGAGATCTTCGCAGATCTCGCATCCAACGATCAATCCCTGCATATTGGTGCATTCAAAAAGGAGATTGCTCCCGAAGGGAACTTCTCTTCTTCCCAGATAATAAGGAACGACCTCCCTGTTTCCCTCCGCAAAGTACCGCCCTTCGTAAAATTCCGCATACATGGGGATATTGCATTTGGGAACCAAACCCAGCACCAAACCGTCCTGCAGAGCTGCCGCCACGTTATAAAGACGCCCGTCTCGTTCCAAAGGCAGGCCTACAAAGACAAGGGCATCCCGTCCCTTCGTCTTCTCTGCGATGACCAGGAGCTGTCTCTTGGCTTCCTCCAACAGCAGCTCCTGCTGAAACAGGTCTCCGCAAGTGTACCCGGTCAGACAAAGCTCCGGAAACACAATCAACTTGGCTCCGGTTTCATATGCCTTCTCCAACGTCTCGCAGATCACGCTCCCATTATATTCCGGATCCGCCACTCTGATCTTCGGAGTGACGGCCATCACCTTGATAAATCCATGCTTCATGTTGCCCTCCGATACATCTCCTTAAGCTCATCCACGGAATAAGTATAGCTGCGATTGCAGAATTGACAGTTCACCTCTATCGGCTTTCCTTCCTCGATCATTTCCTTCAAGTCATTCTTTCCAATGCTGATCAGGGCTTTTTCCACCCTGCTCTTATTGCAGCTGCAGAAAAATTTTGTCTCGCAGGTGTCCAGGAATTCAATGTCAAATCCATCCAGAACAATCTGAAGCAATTCTTCCGGAGTTTTCCCTTTGGCAAGGATGTCAGTCACGGAGGTTATCCTCCGGACATCTTCTTCCAGACGGCTTATGACGGCCTCTTCCGCAAAGGGCATCAGCTGCACAATAAATCCCCCAGCGCACTTTACGACGTTGCTCTTCTCCATCAGCACCCCAAGTCCCACGGAGGAAGGCACCTGTTCCGAGGAAGCGAAATAATAGGTCAAATCCTCTGCAATTTCGCCGGTCTGCAATGCGGTCTGCCCTACATAGGGTTCCTTCATTCCCATATCCTTGATCACGCTCAAAAAACCGGGCCCCACGGCCCCGGCCACGTCCAGCTTGCCCCTGCTGTTGGCAGGCAGGATCACGTCCGGCACGTTGGCATATCCTTTTACATTTCCCTGGGAGTCCGCCGTCACCGTGATTCCTTGAATCGGCCCCTTCGACCGTATCTGAAGGGTCAGAAGATCCTTTTCTCCCTTCAACATGACTCCCATCATGCTTCCGGCCGTCAAAAGTCTCCCCAAAGCCGCCGTCACCACGGGACTGGTATTGTGGGCCTGCCTGGCCGCTTCCACGATCTCACCGCTCCTACAGGCGAAGGCCCTGATCTGATTGTCCGCCGCTGAAGCCCTCACGATATAATCCGACATTTTCTATTTCACAAGCTCCTTTTTTCTACACTCTCTGGCGGTCATCAGCACCCTTTGAGTGGCTTCCGTGACCTCTCCTTCCGTTTCCGCATCCCGGGCCTCAAGCAATTCCAGGCCAGCACGTTCCAACAGGGACTTTATCTTATCCGGCGCATATCCTCTCTGAAAATGCGTCTCCGTGAATCTGCGGAACAAATCCCCATCCTTCTGCACAAATACGGTCAAATCATATTCATTCAGCTCTTCTTCCGGATAATAATTATTCTCCCAAATAAAGCTGCAGTCTTCCCGGTTCTCAGCGATCACGGTGTTACCGATAACTTGCTCATATTTGTATACGGTATTAAAGTCGAAAATAAACACTCCACCCGGATACAAATAATTTTCCACCAGACGGAACACGGTCAGCAAATCCTCTTCTTCTGTGATATAATTCAGAGAATCGCAGACGCTCACCACGGTTCCCACGGTGCTGTACAGTTCCAATTCCTTCATATCCTGTAAAAGATACAGGATCTCCGCTCCTGACGCTTCCTTCTTTTGAGCCGCCACATTCAACATTTCCTCCGAGGAATCCACTCCGATCATATCAAAGCCTCGGTCGTACAGCAGCTGCGTCAAGGTTCCCGTCCCACAACCCAGATCTACCACCAGGTTGCGCTCTGACTCCAGCAACTCTCCCGATTCCGACAATTCCTCCGGCCCACATCCGCAGGAAACTTCTTCCCGCCCTTCCTCGATGGAGCATTCCTCCAGCTCGCTTCCGTTGGAATCCTTCTGCTGCCCGACCGGCCGGGAAACACCGTATTTTTCTATCAGTGCGACAATTCTCTCACACCATTTCTCATAGGGGACATCATCCATGAGTTCATCATAAACATAGGCAAAATCCCTGTAAGCATCCATTCCTCAGTCTCCCAGCTTCACAGAAATCACGAAGCCAATGCACAGACAGACCAGTCCTGTCACAACGTTGAACACATTGACCACCGGATAAGTCCCCAAGACCAGGATGGCGACCGGGGATGCCACAATCAAGCCAATGATGGCCCAATAGGCATAAAGCGGGAATTTTTCAAAAATAATCTCGATCAGCTTGGCGATCACGAAAATTCCCACCACCACTCCGATTCCAAAGGGCACCAATGCCCCGCAGCCTGCCAGGATTCCCTCCATGTCAAAGGCTGCCAGGGACCGGATAAAATCATTGATCGCAGTCAGGATTGGATTATAATATCCCATGAGAAGCAGCATCATGGAGCCGCTGACGCCCGGAATGACCATGGTGGCGGAAGCCACGATTCCCACGCCGAAGAGCTTGATCACGTTGATCAGGCTGAAAGTGAGACTGGCGGCCTTCCCCTCCTTTTCACCGATCAGGGCCAACCCTGCGACCAGGGCAAAAAACAGCACTCCTGCGACAATGTGCCCCCCTTTGATAGTATTGCCTTTCACCTTTTTCCAAATGGCCGGGAGACCTCCCAGCACCAGGCCGACGAACAACAAATTGGTCTGCACCGGATAATTGCCGAACAGCCACTCCAGACCAAAGGAACTGGCAATGATCGCAATTCCCATGCCGATGACAATGGGAATCAAGTACAACACGCTTTTCTTGAACTCGCTGAACAAATGGGTAATGCAGTGAATCAGCTTGTCATAGATCCCCATGGACACCATCATCGTGCCGCCGCTGACTCCCGGAATAATATTGGCGATCCCAATCACCATGCCCCGCAACAAATCCTTAACCATTTTCTACGCTCCTAACATATTTTTCTAAAAACTCGAACAGTCGATCCATCTCTTCTTCCGTTCCTATGGTAATCCGCAGATGGTTATGGATCCGCGGTTTATCCCAATACCGCACATAGATATTCGCTTCCCGCAGCGCATGAAACAGCTGGGAGGCCGGAACCTTATCATGGGACGCAAAAATAAAATTGGCCTTTGAATCCGGGAAACGAAAGTCCAGCTGCCGAAGTCTCTCCTTGGTACGCTCTCTGGTGTCCATGATCCGCTGCACCGTGTCCTGAAAATACTTTTCCTCCCGTACTGCGGCCGTACCCACCTTCTGGGAAGGATAATTCATCGTATAGGAATTAAAGGAAAACTTCACATCCTTCAAGTATTGAATCAGCTTTTCATTCCCTATGGCAAATCCAATCCTCATGCCGGCCATGGCCCGGGATTTGGAAAAGGTCTGCACCACCAGAAGATTTTCGTACTTATCCAACAGCGGCAGAGAACTTTCAGCGCCGAAATCCACATAAGCCTCGTCCACGATCACCACCACGTCCGGATTCGCTTTTATAATTTCCTCAATGGTCTCCTGGCTTTCCTCCAGACCGGTGGGCGCATTGGGATTGGGAAAAATGACGCCCCCATTGGGCACCTTGTAATCCTTCGCCCGGATGTGCCAATTTTCGTCCAGGGGACAGGTCTGATAAGGGATCTCAAAAAGCCGGGCCCAGACGTCATAAAAGGAATAGGTGACATCGGGGAACAAAATCGGTTTCCCTGAATGAAAAAAGGTCATAAAAGCCATGGCCAGCACATCATCCGATCCCACCCCTACAAAGACCTGTCCCGGCTTCACTTTATAATAATCCGCCAGCGCCTGCGTCAGCTCCGAAGCGTCCGGATCCGGATACAGGCGAAAGGCCTCGCTCTGCAAGGCTTGAATGGCCCCGGCCACCCCCGGAGCCGGAGGATAAGGACACTCATTGGTGTTTAATTTGATCATCCCAGGCTTGTTGGGCTGCTCTCCCGCCGTATAGGGAATGACCTTCCTGACATTTTCTTCCCAATTCATGCTGCTCTCCCGTCCTTGCGCATGCCTCTCCCTCGGCAATGCTTACGCCGTCCTCAAAACATGCGCTTTCTGAATGCTATCCTAGATTTTACCATAGCCTTGTTCGTAATTCAACCCAAAAAACAGCTTTTATAAAAAGCACCAGACGGTAACCGCAATATAGGGCATGAGGGCTACCGGACGCTTAAGATTGCCGCGGCGGTCGATGTTGCCCTTTCCGGCCTGTACCGCCGCCAAGAGGAGAAAGGTGAGGGCCATATGCCATAAATAGGTGATCAAACCGTCCACAAATCTGCTTTCAAACAGAGCGCACACCAAAAAGGCATAAACATCCGCTTTGCCATACATGCGCCGAAAAAGCACGATCTGTATAAAAAAATAGACCAAAAGCGATCCCTTGGGCCGCCAATCCCCCGAAAGCCATAACAATCCGGCTCCCGCCGCAGCAGTGACAACGGGCAAAAAATCATATACCTCATAAGTCTGTAGATCCGTAACAGAGCCGATCAAAAGATAAGCGGCCAGGATACCGCAGGCGAGCTGCCCCGTCATATCCCAGCGCTTCATTCCCAGCCCTATCACTCCTCCCGCCAAAATGCACCCTGCCCCCAACAAATCCATCCATTTTTCTCTCCAGTCAAGGCGGGAGGTCCTGTCATATTTTTCAATCACATAACGATACAGCCCCAGCAACAGACCGATCTCCACGCAGATCATTCCAGCCATTTCCCTTTGCCCTCCCACTTTACCGCAGACGGGTCCTGATTTCTTTCAGTACGCTTTCTCCCTCTCCCAAGGTCCAGAACACCGGGAATTCTTGCACCATTCCTTCCCCTCGATACGCCGTAACGGTTATCTCATATTCTCCCATGGGCATGTGAAGAGGGATCATAAATTGTATTGTCTCCTGACTGGACAGGACCGTTCCCCCATATGGATAATCCACGTTATATTCAGGATTCTTGCCGGTCAGCTCCTTGGGAAAACGCACTTCCACCCGATCCGCATATCCCCATACCGTAAATCGCAAAATGCCGCTTTCTCCGCAGCGGAACACCGGATTATGCGGTTCCAGGATCCGCTCCACTTCTGCGGTCAATTTTAAATCTTCCTTCCAACCGGCGTACAAAGTCACATTCTCCCGGGGGATAAACCGATCCCCGGGGCCTCCGGCAGGCGTCAGACCGTCCGCATCATAATACCAGCCCCGAAAAGTGTAGCCGGGCCGCTCCACACCCGGCAAAATGACCGCCTCCCTGTCATAAACGGCGGTCAGCGTATCAACGCTCCCCATCTCCCCGGAAAAACAATAAAGATCCCCCTGCAGCCTTCCGTGAAAGGGGTCGCTTTGCGTCCAGCCTCGAAACGAAACGGCGCTTTTCAAAGGTTCTGCGTAACTCCCTCCCTGTGATAAAAAAGTAACCGTATTCCCCTCCGGCAGCTGCAATTCCTCCGAAGCGATCCGATACATGGCCCCGTATTCCCGTTCCATTTCCGTGATTCCGGCATTTCCCTGATAGCTTCCCCCCGCAGGGTCAATCCTCAAGGTGCTCATGATGGGACTCCACTGCGCATATAATACAACTGTGCCGCTCCCGTTCCCGTCATAATTGTCCTGCGTTAAATTCCATATTTCCTGCTCATCGGCAAAGCTCTGTCCCGTCCCGTCCGGCCGGGTATTCCATCCCTGAAATAAATATCCTTCTTTGGCATAGTTATTTTTTCTCAGTCGCACCTCCGGTTCAATCCGGTTGCCCTCATAAGTCGTGTCATTATTATACATGTGAAGGCTATTTTCCATAAAACCGGATGCCCCGCTGATATTCGCATCATATCTGATCTGATATTGGTTGCTGGAAATCCCCCTGCACAAATGAGCCGACAATTCTACCCCCTGTTCCAAATTCTGGCAAAAAGGGCACAAATAATAATAAGCCAGATCGAGATCCAGCATGGAAAGAGATGCGGCCGCCTGTCTGCTCATGTAAAAGAACATCGGCATCAGACGATCTCCGCAATCCGCACAATAACCCCACCATCCAGAAAAATAATATCGGAAACATCTGTCCCGGCGAAACGGGATTTGATGAAAAGAGACCCCCAACGGCGGATATTGATCATGGATACAGAGTGACACGGATTGTTCCACCCGCCAGAATCCCACGGGCACGTCTTTCACCCTGGTATATCTATAATAATGTTCTCCGGCCTGCAAAGCCCTCAGGGAAGATTTTGCGCCTGTCTCCTGAACCGTCCCCAAAGAATACTGCTCCACCTCCTGAACCCCGGCATTTGTCGTAAAGGCTTTATGATCCGGGCTGAAGGTAATATACGGACTATCATAAATATTCCCTGCGGAAAGCCTTGCGCAGAAGGCCAGACTGCCGGCCAGCACAAGGAGCCCGCTCTTAAACAGAGCCCAAATCCATCGTTTTCTTCTTTTCTTCAAGCGTCTTTCCTCCATATCTGCTGCAAAAAGGTTCAATAAGCCTCCAATACCTTGACCACCCTCAAGGAGCCTTTCACCAATTCCGAATAAAATCGTTCCACATCTTTCTTTTCCATCAGCACGTTTACCCGCTGGGCCGCAGTTTCCTGGTCTTCCGCCGGAATCATGGCGCCGGAACTGCTGAACACCTCCCGCACCAAAATATTTTCCCACAAAAGTCTGGCTTCGTTGGTTTCCTCATCCACCGTGTAAATATGAATCCGATCTCCGTTTCTCAAGATTCCGCTGACCACCTGATATAGGTCTTCCGCCTTGAATCCCGCCAGCACCGGCTCCTTCATCTGTCTCTCCTGTTCCTCCAAAGAGACAAGCATGGAAGAAGTCAGCACCACCCCGGCGTCCAAATTCTCTTTGATCATCACCTGGTCCGCCTGACTCCACTCCCGCAGCGCCGCCGCAGGGATCAGCTTTTGATCCATTTCCCTTTCCGCCAAATACTTTTCCGCATTTTCCTCACCGAGAATCACTCCCCTTCCGATGTCCGACTGAGCTATCAGCACGGTTCCTTTCTCATATTCACGCAATGCGTTCACCTCAATATTGAGCAAAACGCAATATACCACCACCGCCGCTATCAGGGCCGCAAAGGCCGCCCCCGGCAAAATATTCTTTTTCCCTTTCTTCATCCTTCCGTCTCCTCCGTCATACTGCCGATAATATCCACCGTGTTGTCCTGGTCCGCAAAGATGCTGACTCCCAGGATTCCTTCCACGGTAAAGCCGATCCTGCTGTAAATGGAAGTGGATTCCACCCTGGTTCCGTCGGGCGTATATACGCTGCCCAGACCGTTTTCCACCTTCCAGGTACTGTATCCCCCGTAACGATCATAAGAACATATCGTAACATCTTCTTTTTCCACGTTATATATCGTATATTGCAGAATCTCCACAGGACTGCTGATCAGCGTCTTATTGCCATATTCCCACCGCTCGTTCAGGTTCAGATTTTCCTGCAAAGCCTTCTGATAAATGGCGAAGGCTTCTGCGGCGGATGCAATGCGCACCGTATGGCTGATTCCATATTCTCTGACATCGATCACCGCAGAAGCCAAATTGGAAGCCGCCAGAGCATCCTCCATAAAAATATGAGTCAGGGCAAAATAATTCACTTGCTGTTGTACCGTCAATACCAGGATCAAAAAGATCAGCAAATACATGCCAGTCACGATCTCCACCTTGCCCTCGGATCTCTCAAGTCTGTTTATACCCATGATTTTCACCCACCCGCTCCTTACTCTTCCGTTGCCCTTATCCCTTAATTTTTGGCAGTGGACATCTTCCGTTCCTCAAATCCGTACAGGCCTTCTTCAAAGAATGCCTGCAGCACGTTCCCTCTCCCTCTGTAGACCCTGCCGGTAAGCTGGCCTTTTATCGTCAAATATATTGGAGAGCCGAACTCCACCTCATGGAAGGTCGTTCCCGAAAAATCAATGTTTTCAGCCCCTGCCGCATGCAGTTCTTCTTCCATGTTCATACGGTCATTGTCCATCAGATATCCTACCGTCTCCATGCGCAAAATATATTTTCTGGCGATCTGACTGATCTGGGTTTTTTGATTCAATATCTGAAGGCTTCCCACATATGCCGTCATTACAATCGTCAAAACCAGCACATAGATAAATACCATCATCATATCCAGAACACTTCCCCCGCTTTTAGACAGCTTCGCCGCAGTGCGGCTTTTCAAAGCGCCGAAGCGTTGAAACATCGCAAATCTCTCAGGCATATCGCATCCTCTCCGCCTATTTCGATACAACTCCCAGCATTTTCTGTGCCTCACTCTGCAAATTTTTCACCAACGTTTCAATAAACGTGGTCAGGGAATTCTTCATCACCACACAGAGCAGCAAAGCGATAATGCATAACCCCACAGTCACCAGGATCCCGTCAATCCCGGCGCTTTTCGATTCAAACGCTCTTGCGGCCCATCTCGATGCCAATCCCTGAATCCTGCACTTCATCAAATATAATTTATAAGTCATTCTTTCCTCCTTTTCCGCCGCATTCCTGCGGCCTCCGACCACGATTTTAAAGACCTTCAAAAACTCAAAGCTGCGGAAAACATATTGGTAACGCAGGCATATAGGACCACGGCCAGAATGGCTGCCAGAATTCCCAGCTGATAAAAAGTGATGCTTCTATCCAACCCGGCTTTTCGGCGCTCCATCATCGTTGATTCCAGATCCTTGATCTGCTCTGCGATATCCGACAACAATTCCACCGCCTGACCCGATTCCAAAGCCTGCAAAATAGTAATGCACAGCGCATCCACATATTGATTATCAAATTGGTCCTTGAACCTCTCCAAGGCATCCTCCACGTCCGCCTTCATGGTGATGTCGCCGGATAAGGTCAGCAGGGCGTCCCTCAATCTTCTGTCCCGGACGCTTCCATAACATTCCACCAAAGCGTCCGTCACATAGACGCCCGAACGAATCTGCATGGAAATCGCCTGATATACCAGCTTTAACTCCGGCAGCATCTTTTCATTGTCACGATTGTTCATCCACACCAGCATCCCATCCGGAAGCCAAAAGGACAAAAACGCCAAAACGCCCCCTTGCAAATACCCGAAATATAGTCCCAACATTAGGCCGACCACTCCCAACACCAGTCTCAAGGCCAGGAACCGTACCGGTTCCACCCAATTTCCATAATGGTAGGAGGCCCCGTTTCTTTTCAGCTTTTCCTCCAGCTTTTGATAATCCAGGAGCCCTTTCCCGTTCTTCATCAGGTTCAAGCGAAGCTCTGCAAACGCTGAAAGAATCATCTCCTTGGGCCGCCAACACACAAATACCAAAAGCAGCAGCACGAATACCAACAGGGCAATTACCACGCTCCACGTCCCGGTCTCCTGAAATATCCCCAGTGAATTCACAATCCGCTCCAACCCCATCCTCCTTTCCGTTTTTCCAGTCCGAGTCTACCTATCCATCCTCCGGATCTGCCCATACATCAGGGCAAATATTCCCGCAATCACTCCCAGGCAGATTCTGCCCGGCATGGTTCCAAACAAAATCTCCTGGATGCCGATTCCAATTAACTGTCCCACCGCCAGCAGGATAACCGCCGACATGGCCAAAAGGATCACCATGTTCACAATGGCCTCTCTTACCAGAGCCCTGCGTTCCTGTCGAGTCCTCATATACTCCCTGACCGCCCTTCTGCTGTTATTGACCAATACCACAAAATCCGCAGAATACCGGACGCTGATTTCCATGTTGCGCACCAGTTCCTTGAACTTGGGATGTTCCACCTTTTCAGCCATGGACAAAAGGGCCAGGGACGTATCCCCCGTGGTCTGGGCTTCATAATAACAAGCGTCCAGAACACTGTGAAGCGGTTCGTCCAAGTACCGGCTGATCTGATTGAGAACACTCGTGACCTCTCCGTTGGTAATGCTGTAGTTACCCAGAAAGTCCAGAAATTTCAATAAATTGTCATTGACCAGCCGAAAATTTCTGCTCATCATTCTTCCCAGGCAAAAACTTCTCAGGCACTGCGAAACCAGAATGGCCGCCAATCCCGCCGTCCATTTCCCCGTCCAGAGGGCCGCCGCAAAATATCCCAGGGCGCTGGCCATTATGTTGAGAAGCACCCAGAGCTCCGGGGTCAGCCAGCTCCATTTCACCGTCAGCCCGCTGTAGGTCAGCTTCTGCTCAATCCGATACAGAACGCCCGTCCGCTCCTGCAGTCTGGACAAATATTCCCGGCCCGCCTGAACTCTCTGTCTGCTTCTGGCATCCAGGGATTCCGCTGTCCTACTCAACACCTGCCCGATCACCCTCCGGGAACGCATCCAGAAAAACAACAGGAAAAAAGTCAGGTAAAGAAGAATGCCAATCAATATCTTCATGCCCAATGTCAAATTAAAATCCATCTTTTACAGAATCCTTTCATACTGGAGATCATGCACGTCTTCCCGCCAGCCCTTACAGGCATAAATCTGTCTGACCTGATAGTGCTCCATGAAGACCAACGTTTGAAAACAATCCATCATTTTCATCAGCTCATCCCGGGAATACCGGCTGTCATACATGGCGTAATCCACCAATTTATTGGGCGCCTTGTCCGCCGACGGCGCATGGATCGTGGCCGCACAGAGCTGTCCGGTATAGGCGGCATTCAACAGATACAACGCTTCCGCTCCCTTTACCTCTCCTATGATGAAAAAGTCCACGTCCATGGTCAGTCCGGCAATGCTGATATTTTTCAAATCGTAACTGATTTGACTTTCCCCGCTTCCCGGGAGGGAATGGAGAAACATCATATCCGGATGGAATTTGGTGGTGAGCTCGTCCGCCTGCTGGGCCACCAGGATGGCCACGTCATCCGGCAGCGTTTCCTTCAGGGCGTTCAGCAGGGTGGTCTTCCCCGAGGAATTCCCTCCGCAGATCAGGGTGGATCCCTTCCGGAATCGTTCGATCAAAAGCTCTGCGGTCCGGGTATCCAGCATTTTTCGGTCAATCAGTTCCTTCATTTGCGGAAAATTCTTCGGCACCTTTCTGATGCATAGATAAGGCTCACTGTAAGTGTTGACCAAAGGCATGGATATGGTAAACCGCAGGATGAATCCGGGATGGCTCTCCGTATCCGTGAAACGCTGTATCGCATTCATGTTGGAAATGTTCACCTGGTTCTTGGTAGCCACATAATCCACGAACTGCCGGTATTCCTTTTCGGAACGAAAGGAAATCCCTCCATCCACCCGCTTTCCCTGCTTTTTTACCCGCACGTTATCAAAACTGACGATGCGGATGTCGGAAATCTCCGGATCATCGATTAGGGGAGAAAGTCTGGAATATCCAAAAATATATTGTTCAAAGGCTTTTATCAGCTTCTTTTCCTCGCCCTCGGACACCTCCAGATAAGCATGGATGTACTCTCTGGCCTCCTCCAAAAAATCTTCTCTGCTTATGATCCCTTTCTTCATCTGTATCAGGGACAGCTGCTTCCTGGTGGTGTATTCATTCACCATGTTGTCCAGGCGTTCTTCCAACGTGTCCAGTCGAATCTTCACATTCTCCCTCCCCTTTCAGTGATCTTGCTCGGCCGAGTGATTGCTAATTTACGCTGTTCCTTCCAAACTGTCAACGAAATCGGCCCCTTTTTTCCATGGCATTTCCTACAAACTTTTATGACGCCACAGAAGGTCTTGTGCATTTTTTTCGTGGGTTTTTCCCAGAAAAAAGGGATATTCCTGATTTGTGTATTTTCACGATGGCCAATTTGTTGTGCATTTTCACGATACCTAAAATTATCGCTCAAATATGCGGCCTTCAGGATTCTTTTGAAAAAATTCAGTTTAGGTGTTTTCAAATCCGGAAAAATATGTATAATAGATATAGTACCGTTAATTATGTCGATTCTGCGAGAGGAGAAAAAACCATGTTTTTGATTTTGGGCGAAGGATTGTTGATCATCATTATCGCCGTGGTTGCGGCGGTGATTCCATCCGTGGTTTCTGCCGTGGCTGCGGATCAGGATATAGAGGATTAGAGATTATTTTATTTTCACTTAATCTTTTGACCACAATTTGGTCACAATTTTCAAGTATGATGGGAAGTAGAAAAAGGGACTCCCCCAAAGTTCCTTTTTCAAATAACTTTTCAACTCCCCCTCTTATAAAAAGAGAGTATCAGCTAATTGATACTCTCTTTTTGCATGCAATGAATTTGACAAAAATGATGCCGGCATCTGTGCGGTTTAAGGCTACCCTTCAATAGGCGAGATCACCGAGGAGGTCTGATCCATCTCCTCCTCATAGAACCGCAGTTGACCCCGTCCGCCTCTTTTGGCGGCGTAAAGGGCCTGGTCGGCATGACGGAACAGAGTCTCGTAATCCCTTCCCACGTCCTCCGTCCTGGCCACGCCCATGCTGAGGGAAATGTTAAATCCCTCAAAGTCTCCGGACAGGGCGTTGAAAATTCTGGTCACTACCACCTTCAAACCATCGTTCTTATAAGGCAGGAATACCAGGATCTCGTCCCCGCCCACCCGGGCGGCCACGTCTCCTCCCCGGATGCTCTGGTGCAGCTTCTTGGCCACATACTGGAGAACCTTGTTGCCGAAATCATGTCCCCAGGTGTCGTTCGCCTTTTTAAAGTAATCCAGGTCAAAGATCACCAGGGCGAATTCCATCTCATCATTCTCCAGCTTTTCAATGATTTGATCCTTGGCTCCCCTCAGGTTCAAAAGGCCGGTCAGTCCGTCATGGGTGGCCAGGAATTCCAGGCTGGAAAGCTTCTCCTTTTCCTGCTGAATGTCCACCACCTTGCCGATGACCCCCGTATAGACGGCGGGTTCCCCGGACCACATGGCTCTGCAGATGATCTTGTTCCACCGTTCCTGTCCATGCACTTTAATCCTGTAGTCAAACTGCAGCACGGGAGATTCCGGCGTGGTGGCCCGCAAGGCCTGCGCCATTTCGTTCAGGTTTTCCTCTCCGAAGTTCTCCAGGATCTGCCTATCGTGATAGGGATCCATGGTGATTTCGTTCAATCCCAGCATTTCCGCACCCCAATCGGAGATCTGCACCATGGGCGGCGCCACCGTGTACTCAAACTGGATTTCCTTGGACATGGAAGCGAAGAAACGATATTTCGTCCTCTCGTTTTCCAGAAGCCGAAGGGTCCTGTCGGAAGCGCTCAGTTCCTCGTGCCGCAAAAGCTCCGAAGCCACGTTGGCCATCTGTCTCTGGTTGGTGCGGTTAAAGGAATTCACCCGCAGCTCTTCCTGAATGTTGTCCGCTATGTCCACCAGGCACTCCAACAGAATGGGATTGAAGGCGCCGCACTCCCCGTTCAGGATCATTTGCACGGCCTTCTCGTGAAGAATTGCCTTTTTGTAGACCCGCTCGCTGGTCAGGGCGTCATAGACGTCCGCCAAAGCCACCACCTGGGCCTCGATGGGAATCTGTTCCCCCACCAGACCGTCAGGATAACCCTTTCCATCATACCTCTCATGATGCCAGCGGCAAATGGCGTAGGCCGCCTTCACCAGGGGTTCCTCCTCCTGATAAGGGATCTTCTCCAGCATGGAGGCCCCCAGGGCGGAATGCCCCTTCATGATTTCAAATTCCTCGGGAGTAAATTTTCCCGGCTTGTTCAGCACCTCGTCCGGAATTCCGATCTTGCCGATGTCATGCAGGGCGGAAGCCGTGGCGATCATGGCGATCTCGCTGCTGCTCATGCGGTATTTATCCGTCTTGCGCTGCAGATGCTTCAATATCATATCCGTCATCATATTGATATGGAGCACGTGCAGGCCGCTTTCCCCGTTTCGGAACTCCACGATATGGCTTAAAATATTGATCAGCAGGCTGTTGCTCTTTTCCCGCTCGATGATCTGATTGGTCACCAGGCCAACCAGCTTCTTCTGTCTCCCATAGAGCAAGAGCGTGTTGACCACCCTCCGCTTGATAATGATCTCGTTCAGGGGACGCTTGATGAAATCCGTCACTCCCAGCTCATAGGCCTTTTCCATGTAAGCGGGAGCGTCCTCCATGGTGATAATGATGACCGGGATATCCTCGATCCAATGATACTTGTTCATCATGGTCAAGACCCCGAAGCCATCCATTTCCGGCATCACGATGTCCAGAAGCACCAGGTCGATCTCGCTGTTGTACTGATGGAGAAGCTTGACGGCCTCTATTCCGTTGGAGGCCTCCATGATCTCATATTCCTGCTCCAGCATTTCCGCCAGCAAGGCCCGATTCAGCTCATTGTCATCCGTAATTAAAATTCTCTGTAAATTCTTGTTCCCTGTTCCCATTTCAGCCACTTCTCTTTTATGATATTAGTTTGTAATAGCCGAGCCAGCCACTACGTTCCTTTCGCCGCAGCACAGAACGTACATTCCATTTTATGCTCAACCTATAGTATAATGTATCCCCCCGATAAAAACAAGCCCTTCTTTTGATCGGCATGGGGAAATCTCATGCACAAAGAAGGCGCTTAAGACAATCTGAATCGTCAAGCGCCTCCTTTTTTATGCAAGATTATCTTTTACAATGCCGTTCTTCCAAAATCCCCTTAGGCGAAAGGATTCTCCGTAGGATAAGGCAGGGACTTGGGCTGGTTGTAATTCAGGTCCTCCACGGGCACGCCTATGTACTTGAACACTTCATACAAAGACTTGCCGAAATGGCCGAAGGCCACGGCGCCGTGATGAGGATAATTCTTCTCGATCAGGACGTGACGATAGAACCTTCCCATCTCGGGGATAGCGAACACGCCGATGCCGCCGAAGGACTTGGTGGCCACCGGAAGAATCTCGCCCTGGGCGATATAGGCCCGCAGCTTGTTGTCCGCAGTAGACTGCAGGCGGTAGAAGGTGATGTCGCCGGGAAGAATGTCTCCCTCCAGGGTTCCCTGAGTCACTTCCTCGGGCAGGGTCCTGGCCATGATCATCTGGTACTTCATGTTGCAGAAGGCCAGCTTCTTGGAGCAGGTATTGCCGCAGTGGAAGCCCATGAAGGTGTCGCTGTGGGTATAAGGGAACTTGCCTTGGATGGATTCCGCATACATGTCATCGGGCACGGTGTTGTTGATATCCAGCAGAGTCACCGCATCCTGGCTGACGCAGGCGCCGATGAACTCGCTCAAGCATCCGTAAATATCCACTTCACAGGATACGGGAATGCCCATGCCGGTGAGGCGGCTGTTCACATAGCAGGGCACGAAGCCGAACTGGGTCTGGAAAGCGGGCCAGCACTTGCCGGCGATGGCCACGTACTTGCGGTATCCCTTATGGGCCTCGATCCAATCCAGAAGTGTCAGCTCATACTGAGCCAGCTTGGGCAGGATGGTGGGCTTTAAGTTGCCGCTTCCCAGTTCCTCTTCCATTTCCTTCACCTTGGCCGGGATCCTCTCGTCGCCTTCATGCTTGTTGAAGGCTTCGAACAGATCCAGCTCGGAATTCTCCTCGATCTCCACGCCCAGGTTGTACAGCTGCTTGATGGGGGCGTTGCAGGCCAGGAAGTTGAGGGGTCTGGGACCGAAGGAAATGATCTTCAGGTCATGGAGGCCGATGATGGCTCTGGCGATGGGCAGGAACTCATGGATCCTGTCCGCACATTCAGCGGCGGTGCCCACCGGGTTCTCCGGGATGTAGGCGGTCACGTTGCGCAGCTTCAGGTTGTAGCTGGCGTTCAGCATGCCGCAGTAAGCGTCTCCCCGTCCGCCTACCAGATCGTTCTGGGATTCCTCGGCGGCGGCGATGAACATGGCGGGGCCGTCAAAATGCTTGGCCAACAGGGTCTCGGAAATTTCGGGACCGAAGTTGCCCAGATATACGCACAGGGCGTTGCAGCCTGCGGCCTTGATGTCCTCCAGGGCCTGCACCATGTGGATCTCGCTCTCCACGATGCAGACGGGACATTCATAGATGCCCTCCATGCCATACTTGCCGGCATAGGCCTCCACCAGGGCTTTCCTTCTGTTCACGGAAAGGCTCTCCGGGAAACAGTCGCGGCTCACCGCCACGATGCCGACCTTTACTTGTGGTAAATTGTTCATTGTCTTGTTCCTCCTTTATTGGATTTGATAAAATAAAATATCTGGAAACAAACGCCCGGTTCTGCGGACGTCCAACTGCTCATCCGTCTTATTTATAAAGATCCAGGTTCTCTCCCTTCAGTCCCAGGAAGGAGCCCTCGTCCAGGCCGCCTTCGGCATGGCCGATCAGCCATTTGTTCACGGCGGTGAGCAGGGAATCCTCGTCTGCGGCGCCATTCGCAAGCTTCGCCGCCTGGCCTCCGGCAGTCTTCGCATGGGCCTTCGCCAGCGGATAATTGGTCCCTCTTGGCAGAACGATGGCCACCTGGAAACCCTGTCCGTCCACGCCGCAGGGCGCATAGTGCAGGGTGGTGGCGTATACCTCCACGGCGGTTCCCGCAGGCACCAGGAAGGCCTTCACCTTGGCGGTGTCATAGGTAAAATCCCCTTCCACCTCGCTCTTTAAACCCAGCATGAGGACGGCGTCCGTGGCCGCCACGTTGATCTCGGAATCCCTGTGATATTCCAGGGCGTTGAGCTTGCTGTTGTGACCGTTGCAGTAGCCGATCTGCACGGGCATCTCGCCGTACACCACTGCGGAAAGGGCCTCCAGGGCGGAAGTGGCTTCCAACACCTCCACACTGGGTTCGTAAGCCACGCCCTCCGGAATGGGAGTGGTCTTCAACGCCTGTACCAGCTCAGAGAAATCCACGTTGTCCACGATCCTTCCATAGGCACGAAACTCGGGATCCGTTACGGAATAAATTTTCATTTGATTCGTCTCCTTCTATTATACATTGATTATCGTGCGCTTCAGCGCACACTCAATTCAGAAGTCGACAGGTGCCCTTCCTGTCGACATTATACTATACTTATTTGATAATTTCAAATACAGGTTTGCAGGCGGGATAAATTTCTTTGAACTGACAGTATCTGGCATCATATTTCGCCACCAGTTCCGGATCCGGCTCCACCGTATCCACGATCTTCACGACCTTGGCCGCAATCTCCTCCACGCTTCCATATTCTCCGCAGGCCACCGCCGCCAGCATGGCGCCGCCCATGGCCGGCCCTTCCTCGCTCTCGATCACGTCCACCTTCAGGTTCAGGACGTTGGCGATGATCTTCTTCCAAAGAGGGCTCTTGGCCCCGCCGCCGCAGATCTTGGTACGCTTCAGATCAATGCCCAGGGACTTGGCCACTTCCAGGGAGTCTCTCAGGGCGAAGGCCACGCCCTCCAGCACCGCCTGGGTCATGTCCGCCCGGGTGGTGTCCATGGTCATGCCGATAAAGGTGGCCCTGGCGTTGGGATTGTTGTGGGGAGAACGCTCTCCCATCAGATAAGGCAGGAAGTACACGTGATTCTCTCCCAGTTTGGCGATGGAGGCCTGTTCCGCCGCATATTCACTGGTTCCCAGGATATCGTCCATCCACCATTTGTTGCAGGAAGCAGCGCTCAGCATGCATCCCATAAGATGATAGCTGCCGTCCGCATGGGCGAAGGAATGCAGGGCGTTGTACTTGTCCACTCCGAATTTTTTAGAAGAAATAAAGATGGTGCCGCTGGTCCCCAGGGAGATGTTGCACATATTGTCCCCCACGGTTCCGGTTCCCACGGCCGCCGCCGCATTGTCCCCGGCCCCCGCCGCCACCTTCACGGTATGGGGGATGCCCAGAAGATCGGCGATTTCCGGCAGCACGGTGCCCACGCATTGATAGCTTTCATAGCAGGTGGCCAGCTGATCCTCGGCGATCCCGCAGATCTCGCACATTTCCCTGGACCATCTGCGGTTCTTCACGTCGAACAGAAGCATCCCGGAAGCATCGGACACGTCGGTGCAGTGCACCCCCGTCAGCTTGTAAGCGATATAATCCTTGGGCAGCATGATCTTGCGGATCCTGGCGAAATTCTCCGGCTCCTTGTTCCTCACCCAGAGGATCTTGGGGGCCGTAAAGCCCGTAAAGGAAATGTTGGCCGTGTATTCCGACAGCTTCTCCTTGCCGATCACTTCATTCAAATAATCGCATTCCTCATAAGTTCTCCCATCGTTCCAAAGCAGGGCCGGACGGATCACCCGATCCTCCTCGTCCAGAATCACCAGGCCGTGCATCTGTCCTCCGAAGCTGATACCGGCCACCTGGGTCCTGTCCACGTCCCGGATCAGATCCTTGATGCCCTCCACGGTCTGTTCCCACCAATCCTCCGGCTTCTGCTCAGACCAGCCGGGATGGGGAAAATAAATGGGATACTCCCTGGATGTGATGTTGCAGATCTTCCCCTCGCTGTCCATCAACAGCAATTTCACTGCGGAAGTTCCCAGATCCACTCCAATGTAATACATATTCTCTCCCTTCTGCGCAGGACGACCGATTCCGGCATGGTTTTTTGTGCGTTCTCTCAGAATTCCTGCGCCTTGTGCCCGTGCACACTCTTAAGAATATGATAAACTTTTCAGGAGTCAAAATCAAGTCCCAGAATTATTTTCGTAAATATGCACAATGAATATTTCGTAACAGTTCAGCCAGCCGCCTGATTTGATGGAAAATCGTGCTCGCATGAATTTTCCATCATGTCTGGCGGCTGAGGGAGCAGCTGAACTGTTACAATATTTCACTATTGTTATGGGCACCGATGCAAAGAACCACCTCTCCCGGAACCATTCCTTCCGCAAAGGCCCGCACCACCGCCCTGCCCGGCTTGCCCGTCAAACGCACCAGGACGCTGGCGCAGCCATGGTACATATGGATCTGGTCTTCCTGATAAGGTTCGTTGCCAGTGATGTCGCCGTTATCCACGCCCAAAATTTCTATGGGGCCTTCCGCCCGGAAACGCACCAGGGAGCTTTCCCGGAAATAGGGATTTCCTTCCCCGTCCCGAGCCGTCGCCCGCAAGAGAATTTCATACCCCTCTTCTGCGGGGGCCATGGCCACCGTGGGAGCCATGGACACCGTAGGCAGCTTTGCTCCTTCTGGTTCTTCAAAACAAAGCTTCACCGCAGGCCCCGGAGTGACCAGTTCCTGTCTGCACACTTCTTTTCCGCCAATATATCCCACCACCTGAATCCGGCCGGGATAATAAGGAAGGAAACCCGTGATGAGCCGGTTCGGACAGGCGGCCGGATCCGGTGCGCTAAATTGTCTGCCTCCCTCGAAAATCTCCACTTTTTCACAATTCGTAGCGATCATATAGGGCACCACCACCTTGGAAAATTGGGGGAAATGCCAGTGATGGGCATAAATGGGCAGATCCCAGTGTTCTTTTACCCCCTCGTCTTTGAGAGAATAGTCCATAACGGCAAAATACAGCATCGGCTCCCGGGTCCAGTAACTTTTCAGGATATAATAAGAAGCCCTCCTGCTGCCATCCGTGCGGATCAGGGCGCCGCCCCAGCCTTTCGCCGGATATCCCATGGATTCTCCCAGATAATCATAGCCCGTCCAGATCATGCTGCCGATGCAATACTCATATTGTTCCGGCACGAGAGAGGGATTTTGCAAGGTATAATTCTGCATATGATCCACATGACCGCAGAAATACTGATACACCTCCGTTCCCAGGATCAACTTATCCGGCATCGCTTCATGAATCATGGGATACCATTGTTCCTGATAATTGCAGGCCAGGATATCCACCAATGCGCCGATTCTGCAAATGCGTTCCACACGTTCCGCATTATCGTAGATTTCCGTTTGACTGACCTCGTCCACCAGCTTCTGGATGTCCTTAACCTGTGTGATGTCTATCTTCCTTTCCCGGCTAAAATGGGGATTCATGGCGCAAGTCACGGGCCGTTCCCCATCCATGCTTTTCACCTTGTCCACCAACATTTTCAGGCGTCTCAGCATGGCTTCCTGGCCCTGGAATTCCACTTCGTTGCCCACGCCCCAGATCACGACGCTGGGACGGTTGCGGTCCCGCAGGACCATGGCCTCCACATCTTTCTCCCATTCCTTTTCAAAATATCGGCCGTACAATCCTCCCGTCCATTTGTCGAAGCACTCCTCATATACATAAAAACCCATCTCATCGCACAGATCCAGGAACTCCGCAGAGGGAGTATGATGGGCCGTCCGCAGGGCATTGCAGCCCATTTCCTTGAGATCCGCAAGACGTCTGGCCCAGAGCTCCTTTTTCGCCGCATTTCCCCGGATCCCCACGTCCTGATGGAGGCATACCCCCTTAAGAAGCTCTTTTCTCCCGTTTACCAACATCCCTTCTCCCGGACGGAACGCAATTCCCCGGATTCCTATTTTCATACATATCGCATCGCACACTGCCGGTCCTTTTTCCTGCAGCAGTCTCAATTCCAGCTGATACAGATTGGGCGTGCCCGCCGACCAAAGATGAGGGTTCTCCACTTCCAGCCGGATTGAACCGTTCCCGGCTCCCACAGCCTCCGCCACCAGGTCGCCCGTTTCGCCGGTTTCCCGCAAAACAGCCTGTACGGTTCCCCGCACCCCTGCGTCAATTTCGACCCAGCCCTTCTTTCCTTCCACTCCGGTATGTATCTGTACCTTCCAGGCATCCAGATGCCGGTCCTCCACCTCTATCAGCTTCACGGTGCGGTAAATTCCACAGCCGCTGTACCACCGGTCCACGGGAGAAAGCGTGTTATCCACTTTGATGAGCAGCTTATTTTCCCCTTCCCTGACCGCCTCCGTGATATCCACCCGGAAAGAGCTATAGCCGTATTTTCTGCCGCCCACATATTCCCCGTTCACCCAAATGCTGCTGTTTTCGTAGATCCCGCCGAAGTCCAAAAAATACTGATAGCCCTGCTTTTTTGACGGGATCGCAAGCTTTCTCTCATACCAGCCCACGCCCCAACGATCCCGGAACCCCTGGGGCTCCCCCTGCTCCATACTGCGCTTAAAAGGCTGTTCCACCGCCCAGTCATGGGGCAGAAAAACTTCTCTGAATTCTTCCTCCCCGGGCAGCTGCTCCTGCAGCAGACAGTCCGTTCCTTCCTCCGCACAATCCTTCGCCATCCTGGGCTTTGCCGGCACAAAAGCGAAACGCCATCCCGTCATAATCTCTCGTTCTGTTCTGGGCATGCTCTCTTTCTCCTTTTCTCCATCCTGCAACAATATTTTCTTTATAATTTCCTAAACCGTTACCATTTCCCGCCATTCCCCGTCCATCGGCGGAAAGCCGTTCCCCTTGGTCAAAAACAGGCGCTCATACCGGGTGCCGGAAGCCAGGCTGTAAATATGCAGGACGTGCTCCCCCGGTTCCGCCTGACATTTCAAAAGGGGCACCCATCTGCAGATCTGCTCTCCCTCATAAGTATGAAGATTCCCGCCCCGATACAACTCCCGGGCCTGAAAAGTCCTTTCATCCAGGCCGACGCCGAAATAGGCTTCTTCCTTGCGGTCAAATTTGCAAAACATCCAGACGGTATACTCCCCTCCTTCGCATCGGAATCGATAATGGAGGGACGGTGCTTCTTCTTCCCTGGTCCAGCGCTGGTCCTTCTTGCGAAGGTACAGGGCCAGGCCGCTCCTTCCAAAGGACTCTCCGGCGCAATGCCGCCACTGCACCTCTTCCGTCCCCTCCATCCATGCAGAGGCGCTTCCCGCCAGAGCGCAGGCCATATCAATGTAGATCCGTCCCTGCCGCTCTTCAAAGGGTTTTTCCCCCCGCCGCAAATACCATCTCGGATCTATGGCCGGGGCATATTCCGCTGGATACACGATTTTTCCGGCCAGGGACAAAGAGGTCTCTTCCCTTTCCGGGCGGACATATTGAATCGGCCTGGGCCCCAGCTCCATCCTGCCATAGAACCCATCGCACCAGGCGAGAATATCCAGCTTCTCCGGGAGCGCCTGCTTCCTTGCAAAACCCGCCAGATTATTTTCCTTGCGGGGCCTGGTATATATGAGGATCCTGGAAAAGGCAACATAAGGATCCACGGCAGATACCTCCAGTTCATGCACCCCCTTCCCCAGATAAGGCAGAGTCAGACAGATCAGGTCCACGTTGTCGAGCACGTTTTTCCTCCAATTCCCTTTCCATTCGTCATTGGAAAAAGACTCCAGAACCATGGGAGCGCAGCCGTCCACGGAAATCTTCACCCGCAATCTTCCCACGGAGTTCAAAGACGGGAAGCGGTGCAGCTCCAGCAGGAATTCTCCTTCCGATTCCGTCAGGAAGGCGTAGCGCAGGGGCTTTCCGTCCGGCCTCTCTGCCTTCCCTTTGGCCTCCATCAGATCTCCCTTGTATCTCCCCAGCCGCAGGATCAGGCGAAAATCTCCAAAATCTGCGGGCAGATCATCCTGCGAGGCAGACGACATGGGCAAGCCCTGGGAGGCCTCCAGCACCACCAGCCCGCCGTCCTCCCGGGGCAGAAGAGCCTCCCCTTCCTTTCGTATTCTCACGGGGATTCTCCTCGATGCGCCGTCCGTCAGGTTCCGCACCCACAGGTCGCCCTGTCTGTCCGAAGAGAAATCACGGCCTTCTACCAGAATTCTTTTTTCTGTCTTTATGGTTCCCTTTGACTCCGAGAGTGTCAGCCAATCCGGAGCCTGAATTGCGAACTCATACTCTCCCCCTCCCTGATTCCCCAGCTCGATCCACTTGGAAGCATCCCTGGTGATCACCAGCTCTTCTTCCTCGTTCCAAAGATCCACCCGCATTCCGGGCTCGCCCTCAATGGCGATGGGCGGGGTGCAGACCGGCATCATGGCCGCTCTCGGGGGCGGGAACCCTTCCGGATCCAGAATGCCCTTCCACTTGCCCCCGGACAAAATATGATTATAATAATGAATCAACAGGCGTCTGGCATCCTCCCAGCGCCTGGCTTCCCTCGTATACTCCGCCGCAGCCTGCAGATTCCCCCGGTCATACATCAGCGTGCTCCTGTCCCCGTAATAATAGGCCAGATTCGTGTAATAAGCCGCATGGATCTTCATCAGCACCAGTTGAAAGAAAGCCGCCTTTTTTTCCTCTTCCAGCCCCTCGTACAGAAGATTCGCCTCCCGGAAAAGTCTTTCGTATTCATGGATCCGATCTGCGGCCTCGTCCCCGTAGGCCGTCTGGGAAAAGACGTCCTGGGCCATATTTTCCACCTTTCTCACATTGGTGATCTGGGCAAAATCATTCAGCAGGCAGGCCGTCCGAGGGCCGATCCCGCCTCCAAAAGTCCTTTCGATCCAATCCGCCGCAAAAGCGTCCACGTCCTCCGTCAGGGCCCCTTCCTTTCCGATCTCCCAGGCCAGACGCAGGAAAAACGTGATCTCCTGTTCCAGGGGCTTCATTGCGCCGCAGTTCAAGACCCATATCTTGCGGATTCCTTCCTCCCATGCCTTCCGCAGTTCATTCCCGGTGTGAGCCAAAGGGATGGAGCAAAGGAAAACATAGGACATGCCGGGAGGGGCCCAGTAGGAATTATGATAATAAATCCCGTTTCCACCCTTTCTCCGCTTCTCTTTCGCAGAAGGATAACGGCGGATATGACCATAATTGTCATTGGCCCATATGATCGTCAGATCCTCCGGCACCTCGAGCCCGTGGTCATAAAGCTCCAGAACCTCTTTGTAAGGGATGAAGGTCTTCAAGGTCTCCTTCTGCAGCACCTCTTCCAGCATTTCTTCCTGATCCCTGATGATCTCATCCAGCAGCTCTATTTTGGCCTGCCGGAGCTCTTCCTCCGTTTTGCCGGACAGCCCCCGGACCTCGAAGCCGGAATCGTGGATCCCCCGCATGCCCAGTGTATAGCAAACCTCGAAATCCTTGTTCTGCTCCACGCTTTCCCGCCAGTATTCCTGCAGGATGCTGCGGTTCCTCCCTTCCAGAGAATAATCGTATTTCACTCCCTCATAGCCTTTTTTCGCAAGCCAGGGAAGCCATTCCCGATTGTTGGAGCGCATCAGCATGTCGCAGTGAGAGGTTCCCACCACGATTCCCATCCGATCCGCCAGGGCGCCGTTTTCCCTGACCGCATTGAAGGAATTCACATGCATGGCGGGCCAGATATAATTGCCTTTCAGCCGAAGGAGCAGTTCAAACACTTTTTCATAGGTTTTCACGCCTATGGTATCTTCTCCCATATAGTTCCGTACCCAGGCTTCCAGTTCTTCCTCATCATTGATAAAGATTCCCCTGTATTCCACGGAGGGGAAATCCATCTGGCGGAACCCTTCTTCCAGCAGGATCTGGGGTGCGGTCCTGACAGGGACGTCCGCCCAGAAATACCAGGGAGAAACCCCTATTTTTTCACAAAAGGTATAGATTCCATAGATGGTTCCCCTCCTGTCGCTGCCTGTAAGGAACAGCTTTCCATCCTTAACAGACACGCAGTAGGTCTCCTTGTGGATCACCCCTTCGGCGTCCTCCAAGAGGCTGCCAAGCGCCGCCTTTTCCCGCTCCCCGGCCGCATCCAGCGTGCGGACCACGATGTCAGCCTCTTCCGGGGCCGAAGCCCGGGATATCTCCAGATCTCCCAACACCCATTTCAGATCCCGCTCCAGGTTCCCTGCGGCGATCCGCACCGCTTCCGTTTCCTGTTCTCCTACAAAAAGCTTCACCTTTTGTCCGCTTACAAGTTTGAAATCCATCATTGTCCTCCCGGCTCCTTCCTCCCGTTTGCAGTTACTTTTCACGGGGCAATGTCCTTTCCCCTCGCCTCAGCTCTTCTCCTCACGGTACTGCCCCGGCGTCTTCCCGGTGTATTTCTTGAACCTCCTCGTGAAGACGTGATCGTCCTCGTAGCCCACCATGCGGCCGATCTCCCGGATCAGCATGTCAGTGTTCACCAGAAGTTCTCTGGCCTGCTCCATCCTTAAATTCGCCAGGTAATCGGAGGGGCGCACTCCCAGCTCGTTCCGGAAGATCACCGCCAGCGTGACCGAACTGACTCCAAGCTCCTCCGCCAGCGCGCTGATCGTCAGATTCGGATCGGAGAAATGCTCCTGCATATACCGCATCGCCCTCCTGACCACATCCGTCTCCTCCAGACGCTCCTGCGGGCGGCTGTCGATGATGCTGCTGCACGCCTCATAGAGCAGGTCATTGAAATCCTGTACCGTCAGGCACTGTGACAGTGCGAACACATTATAAAGCCCCGTCACCTCGGCGCTGTCCCCCTTCCATTCGGCGATCAGCACATGGATGATATCGTTATAAAGCATACGGAAGGTAAATAGGGAGGGGCTTTCCTTCGTCATTTTCATACAGATTTCCTCGATGGAACGCCTGACCGCTTCCTTGTCCCTGTTCTTCAGCGCATAGCGGAGATTCTGAAGATGCGCCTCCGAAAGCACCGCCGCTGGCTCCGCAGCGGAGACCTCGCTGAAACGGATGATCTTGTTGTTGTCCTGCAGGAATCGGTTGTCAAAGGCCGTGTCCGCTTCCAGATACGCCGCCGACCCTTCCGTCAGCAGCGTATGGTAATTGCTGGCCGCCATAACGAAATTCTCATAGCATTCCCTTCCCACGGTGAAAATGCGTCCCAGCACCTCCTCCAAAAGCTCCCTCCGGTCCGCGAACAGGAGGAAAAGGCTCTGCCCCGTCACCACGAGGCGGACACCGTAGCCGTCCAGATGTGCGCTCTGCGCGATGATGTTCAGCATCTGCGCATGGGCCTGATCTTCGTTACTGTCCCCTCTGCCGCCGAGAAGCGTGACGAGATAGACTCTGCCCTTCACCCCGATCTGTGCGTCGGACGCCGCCTTCTCTGCGCTTTCTGCGTCCTCGAAGTCATTCCTCACAAAATTCCGCACGAAGCGGGTCTTCTTGAGCTGCCTGCTCTCCAGCTCCTTCTGCTCGTTGGACGCCAAAAGCGTCTGAATGCCGCTTTCGATGTCTCCCAGATTATAGCTGACCTCCTCCCCGGCGTTCAGGATCCCGTTGATCCGCCGCACTCTGTCCGTGAGCCGTCTGGAGAGCGCCGTAATGACCAGCCCCGCCGGGAATGCGCACAGAAGCAGGAGCGCAATGATCCCCCACTGCTCCGTAAAGATCTTGTCATGAAAAATATCCAGCGGCTGCAGGGTGCAGTAGATCAGTCCGCTTTCCCCTTTTTCTGCCGTCAGCAGGCAGGACTCCCCTCCGATCTCCACGCACCGCTGTTCCAGCGAATCCGCCAGCAGGGAAACGACCGCCTCTTCCGTCTCCGGCGCCGCCTGCTCCCCTCTGGATACGATGACCTGACCGCCGTATACGATATAATCGGTGCGCCGCTCCGCCGCCTCTCCCTCCATCAATTCGTCATAATAGGAATCCGGCACGAAGAAAAGCATGGTTTCCTCAAATTCCGGAGCGATCGCCTGCATGTACAGCACGACTCTGACGCCGGGAACATACCGTCTGATCCAGCGCCCGGAAACGCTCTGTTCCGGATAGATGCGCAGCTGCTTATCCTGCGTTTCAAAATCCGTGCGGAACGTTTCTGGGTCCACCTTTTCCAGAACACAGTTTGCAAAAAAGCTGTCCCTTCTGACCGACGTCGTATCGGAATAGAGATAGGAGTCCAGATGATAACTGTAAAGCAGCAACATGAAGGACTGGCTCACTGACATATACTGATGCAACTGATCTTCCAACCGGATCGCCTTTTGAGGATCTTTTTCCAGGAAAAAGGCCGTCACCTCGTCCGCAATTCCCATCTGATACACGATGTCGCTCATGATCTGCATATCGTTCTCATGACGGTTTTCCATCGTCTGCAGATGTTCGCTGTTGGCGCTCCGGAAATCGGCATAGATCGTCCGATAATAAAACTGATAAAGATAGATCCCCATAACAGCGATGATCAGGATCACGAGTGCGCTGAACGTAAAAATATAATAGAACACGCTGGGCCTTTTCAGTTCCTTTATCCACTTTCCCATGTTTCCTCACATTCTGCCACCGATCAGGCGGCATTTGACTCAAAGGGACTTTCTGCGACAGCACAAATCCCGACGCTAAAATGCAGACGGCACCGTCGGCAAAAAGCGCCGACAGTGCCATCCATCAATCGCTGTGTACGTCGGGGAACGCTCTGATTCCCCGTGCGTTTAAAATCGATCCGTTCTTACCAGGCAGACGCCTTTCTTATTCATTATCATAAAGCAAATGCATCCGTCAGTCAAGAGTCATTGTATCAAGAGCATCCTGATACATCTTCACATAGCCCTCGATATCCATGCCGTCGAACTTGGACACGAATGCGTTCCAACTCTCGTCCGTCACGCCGTCCGTGATAAACGGCGTCAGGCTCTCGATCACGGCATTCTGGATATCGGTCTCCTTCAGAGTGATGGTCTGTAGCTGTTCGGAGGTCAGCGGAACCATATCCAGATAATCGTCGGAATACTTCTGGATCACGCCCGCCGCATCATATTTCAGGCTGTAATCCGTTTTCTCCAGCCTCTGCTCCGGCATGTTGAACACTTCGGAGAGATATTTGCCGGGGCCGAAGAACATGGTATTGCAGTCGATATAGTTCTTCACTTCCACGGAACCATCGTTGGTGGAGTCGATCTTGCCGTTCTCGGCGTTGTACTCCCAGCCGGTATGCTGGTCGCCGGTTCCCTCTTCTCCGTAGTACAGGGAGAACATCATCTCCGTTTCCAGCATGGCATCCAGCCAGCGCATGGTCGCAGGCACATTCTCATTGGTGCAGGTCACAAATGCGCCGGGTTTCGCCAGCTCCAGATAACGGTAGAGGCTTGCGCTGCTGTCGGGCATCCAGAGCACGGAATTCTTGGCCACGCCGTCGTCAAAGCCCATGGCGAGAAGTCTCCATGCAGGGAAGAAGCCCACATTGCCTTCCTTCAGCTTGGTTTCAATGGTGTTCAGATCCTGAGAGAGCACTTCGGGATCCACCAGCCCTTCGTCATACAGTGTATGCAGCCATTCCATGCACTTTCTGAAATTCTCCTGCATCGGAAGGAACTGTACCTGCTTGTTGTCGTCAATGTAAATCCACTTGTCGGGATCACAGGGCAGCCCGAACAGAGGGAGGATATAACGAATCCCATAGAATCCGGTATCAAGTCCCATCTCCAGCGGAACCCCGTCCGGATGGGCCGTCTTGAACTGGCGCAGCACCTCTGTCAGCTCATCGATATTGGCAGGCGTCTCCAAATTCAGCTCGGTCAGCCAGTCCTGATTGATGAAATAATGCTGGTTGGTATTGATATTCTGGCCTACCAGATAGCCGACGGAATAGATCTGCCCATCGGAAGCCACCAGGCTGACGGTCGGGTCGTCATCCTCGGCATCTCTTCTCGAAGTGTAGTTCGGCATATATTGGTCGATCAGATCGTCCAGTGGAATGATGATCCCCTGGGTTACGCCGTACTCTTCATCATCCAGTCCGCTGTTAGGTGCGATAATGACATCAGGATATTCATTGGAAGCAAATGCCAGATTGACCTTGGTATCCCAGTCAGAGCCTTTGATCACTTCCCATTCCACATGGATCCCGGTCTCCTCCTCCAGACGCTGTACGCCGGGCATGTCCGCAAAATCGATCAGGGAATCCACATCGCGGATCGCGATCATGACCTTCAGGGTGATCGGCTCGTTGACGATCGGATAACCGGTCTCATTGAAATTGCTGTCAGCGGCAGCGCCGCCGTCATCGGCCCCTCCGGCCGCATTCTCCGTACCGGCCGCATTGGATGCTCCGGCATTCCCCTGTTCGGTGCTGCTTCCGCCGTCATTGCCGCCGCAGCCCGCCAGACACGCCACAGTCATTGCAGCGGTCAGAAACAGTGCGAGTAACTTCTTTTTCATGTAAGGTTCCTCCTTTAAAATTTCATTTATTTCCACACTTTCGTGTCGAAATTCCGTTAAAGTGCAGGCTCTCCGCATCAGCCCTTCAGGGAGCCGATCATGACGCCCTTTTCAAAATACTTCTGCATGAACGCATACAGGAGCACCACGGGGCCGGTCGCCACAACGATAATGCAGTATTTGGATACGTTGGCGATCCGTATCGCCTCCTGCATGGAAGCCGAATTCTCCGCCATGGACATCATGAAATCGCCCGTTTTATCCACCTGCAGCGTCGCCAGGATCTCACGGAGGATCGTCTGCAACGGATACAGCTTCCTATCTCTTAAATAGACGAGACCCGTGAAATAGTCATTCCACTTCGCCACGCCGTAATACACCGCCAGCACCGCTATGATCGTCTTGCTGAGCGGTACAACCACCTTCCCGAAATATTGGAAATGGGAAGCGCCGTCCAGCATGGCCGCTTCGTACAGATCGTCCGGGATGCTGTTCTGGATATAGGTTCTCGCCACCATCAGGTTCCAGACGCTGACGCAGCCCATCAGGATGACCACCCACCTGGTATTGTAAAGATGCAGATCACGCATCACCAGGAAGGTCGGGATCAGGCCGCCCCCGAAAAACATGGTGAACACGAAAAACATGTTGATGACCGCCTTGCCGAAAAATTTCGGTCTGGACAGGGAATAGGCCCCGGCCAGCGTTACGACAATGCTGATCACCACGCCGGTAAAAGTATAGAAGATGGAGTTTACATAGGAAGACCACAGCTCCTTATATTTAAACACCGCCTTATAACCGATCAAGGAGAAATCCACCGGATGCCAGATCACCTCGCCCCGCACGATCGCATCGGGATCGGATACGGATGCGATGCACACGAGGTACAGCGGATACAGGATGATCAGCATGACCAGGATCCAGAACACCGTATTGAATATGTAGAAAATGCGGTTGCTCAGGCTCATTTGTTTCTTGCTTATTTTGCCCATATCAAGTCTCTCCTTTCCTTCTCCCCGTCAGAACAGGCCGACATCCGTCGTCTTCTGAGACAGCTTGTTGACCGTGATGATCAGTATGAAATTGATGATATTTACAAACAGACCGATCGCCGCCGTATAGGAGAACTGCCCGCTTCCGAGACCTACGTTGTAAACATATACGCCGATGATATCGGAGGTCGGGATGTTGCCGGGTGTCTGCATGACGAGCGCCTTGTTCGTATCGCTGGAAAGCATCTTGCCGCAGTCCAGGATGAACACCATCATCGCCGTCGGAACCAGGCTCGGCAGGTCGATATAACGGATCTTCTGCCAGATGCTCGCACCGTCGATCTCCGCCGCCTCATAGAGCGACAGATCGATCCCTGCTAACGTCGCTATGTAGAGGATCGTGCCATAACCGGCAGACTGCCAGATCCCCGATATGATATAGATGCTTCGGAACGCACCGGCATTCGACATGAAATCGATGGCCTTCAGCCCCAGGGCCGCCCTTGCGAAATTTAAAATCCCGCTGGTCGGGGAAAGGAAGATGTAAAGCATACCGGCCAGCACCACGGTGGAAATGAAGTACGGCACATAGATGCTGGTCTGGATGAACCGCTTTTTCCTCTCGCCCCTGATCTGATTTAAAAGAATCGCCAGGATCAGCGGGACCGGAAAGCTCCATAAGAGATAATACACATTTAAAAGGAATGTATTTGTCAAAAGCCTTCTGAAATAGTAAGCATTAAAAAATGCCTTAAAGTGCTTTAACCCTACCCATTCGCTCCCCTGGATCCCGAGCACCGCCTTATAATCCTTAAAGGCGATCTGGATCCCGTATAATGGCAGATAATGGAAGAAAATGAAGTAGAGGATCGCCGGCAGCACCAGCACATACAGCTGCCAGTTGTTTCTCAGGATGACGCCGAGGCTCTGCTTCTTCTTCGGGATCCTGACCTTGTTCTTACCCTTGCCGCTCAAGGAAAACGCCTCCTTCCGTTCCGTGGTTCCGTGAAAACCCTTTTGTGAAAAATATGATGTAAACTTTACGGTTCTATTATAGCCGCTTCTTCCTTCATTTTGCAACGTGATAAAATTTTACCCCTCAATTCGGCATCTTTTGGGCATCTTTTCCGGGGTTTTCGGACAGGGGACGAAATTTTCGGCACTCTGACAAGGAGCCGATGAGAGCTGGCCCTACACATTCATTGGGGACTTGCGGAACCCTTTGCGACTTTTTTCAAAAACATCTTGTAACTTCCAATAAAAATAGGTAAAATAGGGGATGCACTCAATTATTTTATCCACCGAATTGGAGGTCCTTCCTTGAATTCCTTTCAGTTTATCGGCCAGTACATAAAACGCCACGGCGTCCGATACGCCGCCGGCATCCTCACCCTTTTCATCGTGGATTTCGCCAATCTGCTGATCCCGAAGATCACAGGCACCGTCACCGACGGGCTGACGGCCCAGACCTTCGGCTGGAACGATATCCTGCGCTGCCTCATCCAGATCCTGCTGGTGGGTCTGGTGCTGTCCCTGGGCCGCTTCTTCTGGCGTTTCTTCCTCTTTGGAGCTTCCCGCACCATCGAGATGGAGATCCGCAACGACATGTTCCGGCACCTGGAAAAAATGAGCGTGGAATATTATCATGAGCACAAGACCGGCGACCTGATGACCCGCTTTACCAGCGACCTGAATTCCATCCGCATGGCCATCGGCCCCGCCATCATGTGTATTTTCGACGCTTCCGTGATGACGGTCATGGTCATCGTGCAGATGATGTATTATGTCAACTTCTCCCTGACCATGCTGGTGCTGATCCCCATGGTGCTGATCTGCGTGGGGGAAATTTACTACGGCAAGATCATGCATTCCAAATATCGGGCCAGGCAGGATGCGGTTTCCGACCTGACGGACTTCGTGCAGGAAAGCTTTTCCGGCATCCGGGTCATCAAGGCCTTCGTGCGGGAGCGGGCCCAGCTGCGGGCCTTCGCCAAAGCCAACCAGAACACCATGGACAAGAATCTCATCGTGATCCGCCTGCAGGCCATCGTCATGCCTCTGCTGGACGTGGTCATAGGGGTCAGCAGCCTGATCACTCTGATCTACGGGGGCTATCTGGCCCTGACCGGTGAAATCACCCTGGGACGCTTCGTGGCCTTCAATCAGTATATCAACATGCTGGTATGGCCCATGCTGGCCGCCGGCAACGCCATCAATATGTTTTCCCAGGGCGGCGCTTCCATCAAGCGGATCCAGGAGGTCTTTGCGGAGAAGCCGGAGATCCTGGACCGGGAAGAGGTGGAACCCGTGGATTCCCTGGAAGGCAACATCACCTTCTCCCACCTGACCTTCCTCCATCACGGCATGACGGAGCCCACCCTGAAGGACATCAACCTGGAGGTGCCCGCCGGAACCACCCTGGCCATCATCGGCCGAACCGGCAACGGCAAGTCCACCCTGGTGAACCTCCTGCTCCATCTCTACAATACCAAGCCGGGTATGATCCTGCTGGACGGCCGAGACATCAATACCATCCCTCTGAAGACCCTGCGGGAAAACATCGCCTACGTGCCCCAGGACAACTTCCTGTTCTCCGATACCCTGAGTTCCAACATCGCTTTTGGCATGGAAGAGGAAGACATGGATCAAATCGTCCGGGCGGCCAAGGCGGCCTGCATCCATGACAACATCATCGCCTTCCCCGAGGGCTACAACACCATCGTGGGAGAACGGGGCGTCACCCTGTCCGGCGGGCAGAAGCAGAGAAGCTCCATCGCCAGGGCCCTGATGAAGGACGCTCCCATCCTGATCCTGGACGACGCCCTCTCCGCCGTGGACACGGACACGGAAGAGCATATCCTGCAGAACCTGAAGCAGAACCGGGCCGGGAAGACCACGATCCTCATCGCTCACCGCATTTCCACCATCCAGAATGCGGACGTCATCCTGGTGCTGGAGGACGGGGAGGCCCGGGAAGTGGGCAATCACAGCGAGCTCATGGCCCTGGGCGGCATCTACCGGGATATGTTTGAAAAGCAGCAGCTGGAGGCCGCCATCGGAGAAAAGAAGGCTTCTCTCCGAAGAGACATGGAAGCGATACAGGGAGGTGCCCAGGCATGAAAAGATTACTGACTTATCTGAAACCCCACAAATGGACCATGGCTGCCGCCTCCTTCCTGGTACTTCTCATCATCGTGGTGGAGCTCTACCGCCCCATCATCATCGGCGACGCCATAGACGATTATATCAACGGTTACTTCAAGCCCTACAAAATCACGGCGGCGGAGGCGGAAGGTGCGGTGGCCTATGAACCGGAAAAGGGCGGCGGCGTCCTTTCTCTGACCCGGAGCTACCCGGAGCTGACGGAGACCGACCTGGCCAGCCCCGAAACCCTTTATTACCAGATCCGGCTTTATGAAGACCGCTATTACATGGCCGGTCCTCTGACCGCCGCCCAGACCGCTTTGGACAACGAAACCTTAAGCACCCAGTGGGGAGAAGCCTATACCGCCTCCTGGGGCACCGCTTCCTGCCGTCTCCTGGACAGAGAGGATCTCAAGGAGCTGCGCCGCTTTGACTTCCGGGGGATTCTGATGGCTTCCGGCCTCTACCTTCTCATGCTGTTTTTGGGCTTCGCCCTCAATGCGACGGACACCTGGCTGCTGCAGAAAATGGGACAGAAGATCATCTATACCATGCGGGAACAGGTCTTTGGCCACATCCAGAGTCTTTCCCTGAACTTCTTCAACACCACCCCCGTGGGAAAGCTGGTGACGAGGGTCAGCAACGACACGGAAGCGGTAAACGAACTATTTTCCACCATCCTGGTCTCCCTGTTCAAAAACGTGGTGAAGATCCTGGGCTATGCGGTGGTGATGCTCTCCTATAACGTGACCATGGCCCTGGTGTCCTTCCTGCTTCTCCCCATCGTGGCGGTGCTGACCTTCTTTTTCCGCTTCACCTCCAGGAAGGCCTACCAGCTCACCCGGAACAAGATCACGGAGATCAACACCTTCCTTTCAGAGCATCTGTCCGGCATGCGGCTGATTCAGATTTTTGCCAGGGAAGAGGAAAAAGAAAGGCAGTTCAACCAGAAATCCAAAGAACTTTTCGACGCCAACTGGCGGGAGGTCATGATCTTCGCCATCTTCCAGCCCTGCATCTACATGCTTTCCGTGGTGGCCATGGTCATCGTCATCGGCACCGGAAGCTCTTTCGTGCTGAAGAGCGGTCTGTCCCTGGGCACCCTGTTCATCTTCATCACCTACATCGGCTCCTTTTTCCAGCCCATCCAGGAGCTGGCGGAGCAGTTCGGCACCCTGCAGTCCTCCCTGGCCTCCGCGGAGAAGGTTTTCTCCATCCTGGACGAGAAACCGGACATCGTGAACGCAGACCACCCCAGACCCGTTCCCATGCAGGGGCGGATCGAGTTCAAACACGTATGGTTCGCTTATGAAAAAGAGGATTATATTCTAAAAGACGTGAGCTTCACCATCCGTCCCGGGGAAAAGGTGGCCTTCGTGGGAGCCACCGGGGCGGGCAAAACTTCCATTTTGAACCTGATCGGACGTTATTTCGACATTCAGAAGGGAGATATCCTCATTGACGGGGTCAATATCCGGGACATCGACACGGACGTGCTGCGGGGCGCCATCGGGCAGGTGCAGCAGGACGTGTTCCTCTTCACCGGGGACATCAAGACCAACATTTCCTTGGGAAATGAAAGCATCTCCCTGGATGACGTGAAGCGGGCCGCCCATACCGTGAATGCGGACACCTTCATCGAGAAACTGCCGGAAGGATATGACGCCCCCGTAACGGAGCGGGGCAGCACCCTTTCCGCCGGACAGCGGCAGCTCATCTCCTTCGCCAGGACCCTGGCCTATCGGCCTTCCATCCTGGTGCTGGACGAAGCCACCGCCAATATCGACACGGAAACCGAGAGCCTAATCACCCAGGCCCTGGAGAAGCTGATGGAGGGCCGCACCACCATCATGGTGGCCCACCGGCTCTCCACCATCCAGCATGCGGACAACATCATCGTCCTCCATGACGGACGGATCCGGGAATCCGGCTCCCATCAGGAGCTGCTGGCCAAAAACGGACTGTACAAGAAGCTGTACGATCTGCAGCTGGTAGAATGATTGATGATGCTGCAAAAAAACTGCCGCCCCGACGATCCAAACCGTCAGGGCGGCAGCTTTTTTGAATGATTCATTCTTACTTGGCCAATATCATCATGATTCGGGCGTCAAAAGTGATTACGGATTGTTACGCTGCTTCGCAGCTTCCACAATCCTACCCAACATTCGGAATCCATGGGGCCCCTGCCCCACTTCTTCCTCATGTTGGGGCGCGTCATAAAGCTTCTCACCCACCGGTATGCAAGCATACCGTGGATTCACGCTTTTGACGCTGTAATCATCATCATGATCTCGTTGCTGCGGGCTACGAATCTGGTCATGGCCTCCGGGGACAGGGGCGCCTGCTGGAGCTTGGCCAGGTCGTAGAGCTGCTCACAGATCATCTCCACATGCTCGCCGTCCTGATGCTCCGTCACGTACTGCACCAGAGGATGGTTGGCATTGAGGATCAAAGTCTCCCCTTCCGTGCCGAAAGCGCCCATGTCCATGCCGGACATGGAGTACATCTTCATCATATCCTGCATGCGGCGGCTCTCCTCGGACAGGGTCAGCACGGAGGAAACCTTCTTGTTCTTCAGCTTCTCCACCTTCACGGTGAGCTTGTCGTTCTTCAAAGCCTTCTTCATCAGCTTGCCGATGCTCTCCGCCTGCTCCTCCATGGCCTTGGCGGCTTTCTTGGAGGTCTTGGCCTTCATGGACTCCGTCACGTCCGCATCGATCCGCAGGAACTTGATGCCCTCGTTCTTGGACTCCAGCTGGGTGATGAAGGGCTGGTCGATGTTGTGGTTCAGGATCACGGCGTCCATCTTGGCGGCCTTGAACATATTGATGTACTGGCTCTGCTGCTGTTCATCGGTGACGTAGTAGATGATCTTTTCCTTCTTCTTGCCTTCTTCTCCGTCCTCCTCCTCTTCGTCGGACTCCGCCTCTTCCGGCTCTTCGTTCACCACTTCCGCTTCCACAGTCTCGCCGTTCTCATCCCTGGCGCTGCCGGTCTCGGCCCCATCGCCCTCGGCCTTCTTCTCTTCCGCTTCTCCGGAAGCTGCCGTCTCGGCACCCTCCGCCTTTTCCTCAGCGGCCTCCGGATCCACCGGCTTCACTTCCAGGCACTCCGGCAGGGTGAGATATTTGCCGTCCAGGTTCTTGAACAGAATGTAGTCCGTCATCTTTTCACAGAACTTGTCATCCCTCAGGCAGCCGTACTTGATGAAGGGGCTGATGTCGTCCCAATACTTGTCGTACTCGTCCTTCTGGGTCTTGCACATGCCGGACAGCTTGTCGGCCACCTTCTTGGTGATGTATTCGGAAATCTTTTTCACGAATCCGTCGTTCTGCAAAGCGCTTCTGGAGACGTTCAGCGGCAGATCCGGGCAGTCGATCACACCCTTGAGCAAAAGCAGGAACTCCGGAATCACTTCCTTGATATTGTCCGCAATGAACACCTGATTGTTGTAAAGCTTGATCACGCCCTCGATGGATTCGTACTCCATGTTGATCTTGGGGAAGTACAGGATACCCTTCAGGTTGAAGGGATAATCCATGTTCAGATGGATCCAGAACAGGGGCTCCTTGTAATCCTGGAAGACCTTGCGGTAAAATTCCAGATATTCCTCTCTGGTGCACTCGTTGGGATGCTTCATCCACAAAGGCTGGGTCTCGTTCACCAGCTCCGGCCTCTTGCGGATCTTCAGCTTCCGGGGCTCTTCCGGTGCGGCCTTGGAGGCATCCTCCCCGGATTCTCCGGCCTCGGTCTTTCCCTCTTCAGAGGCCTTCTCCTTCTTCTCGGGCTCGATCACCTCCAACACCACGTCATCCGGCAGCTTTTCGTCTTCTTTGATGGTCTGGGTCTCGGTGGTGCCAGCCTTGGACAGGTAGATCTCCGTAGGCATGAAGCCGCAATATTTCTTCAGCACCTCTCTGGCTTTGTACTCGTTGCAGAACTCCAGACAGTCTTCGTTCAGGAACAGAGTGACAGTGGTGCCCACTTCCGCACGGTCCCCTTCCTCCATGGAAAACTCCGTGCCTCCGTCGCACTCCCAATGCACAGCCTTGGCCCCTTCCTGATAAGAAAGGGTATCGATGTGCACCTCGTCCGCCACCATGAAGGCGGAGTAGAAGCCCAAGCCGAAATGCCCGATGATCTGATCCGCATTGCTCTTGTCCTTATATTTCTCGATGAAATCCGAAGCGCCGGAAAAAGCGATCTGGTTGATGTATTCCTCCACCTCGTCCGCCGTCATGCCCAGGCCGTTGTCCGAGAAGGTCAGGGTCTTCTTCTCCGGATCCACCACCACGTCGATCCTGGCCTTGAAGCCTTCCGGCAAAGCATATTCTCCCATCATGTCCAGCTTTTTCAGCTTGGTCACCGCATCGCAGCCGTTGGAGACCAGTTCTCTGTAAAAAATGTCATGATCGGAATACAGCCACTTCTTGATAATGGGAAAAATATTCTCACTATTAATTGATAAACTACCACTTCTTGTCGCCATAAAAACACATCCCTTTCTTCTATTTTTATACCCCTGCATATCACAGGCTTACCTGTGATACTGCATTAATAAGTAGTTTGAAAGTTTGCTTTCAAACTTATACCCCTGCATATCACGGGCCTGCCCGTGATACTGCATTAATAAGTAGTTTGAAAGTTTGCTTTCAAACTTATACCCCTGCATATCACGGGCAATCCTGTGACACTGCACTAATACACATGGGCGCACGGAGCTGCCGCCGACAGGAAACCTTCCATGCCGCAACCTCTTCATAAGACATCCCGCTCACTGAAAACAAGTTTAGTACCGACTTCGGAAAAAGTCAAGCCCATTGTTAGCACTCATTTTGTGAGAGTGCTAACAATGGGCTCGAAAATGGCTTATTTATGGGCTTTTCCCCAATTCTAAAATTTTTATGAAAATGAATTTTCATCCAGAAAAAACTTGCATTTTTCCTAAAACCTTTGGATTGTCGCCCTAAAAATACTTGGAATAGACCTGGAAAAAGTCCGCAGTGGTCACTTCCGGATCCCGGATCAGGGAAACACTTTCCCACAGCCCGTCATTCAGCTGCCGCACCAGAGAAGCCACAAAGGCATCGTATTCCCCTTCAAAGGCCTCCCTTCTCCGTTCCTCCAGGATCTTCACCTTATTGGCGTCCGTTTCCTTGCGGTCGAAGGTGCTCACGCACTTGATAACATGGTACCCTTCTCCCGTGGTCACAACGGAACTGATCTCCCCCGTCTCCAGATCATAGGCCGCCGCCTCAAAAGCCGGATCCGCTTCCCCCTTGCGGAAAGAGTAGGTAATGACGGGATCTTCGCTGTACTGGGCCGCTAATTCTTCAAACTCCGCTTCCCCGTTCACCGCTTTGGCCCGTATTTCCTCCGCCTTCTGCAGGGCTTCCTGTTGGGTCGCCTCGGAATAGGGTCTTCTCTCTTCCCCGTCCATATAATAGGTTTTGATCAAAATGTGCTGCACCGTGATGGTCCTGGCCTCGTCGTCGCTGATCTCCGGATTGACGTCCGCAATGATCTGCTGGTACACTTTGTCCGCCATGGCGTTCTGCCGGTATAGGTTCTGGATCGCCTCCAGATCCACCCCCATGGTCTGCACTTCTTTTTCGTTCAGGGAATCAAAATATTCCCGGGCCGCAGACTCCGCCTTTTTCTCTTCCGCCTCGGACAGCTCCACGCCTTTTTCCAGGGCCAGCAGATACATGGTCTTGACCTGAGCGATGCGGGCCAGCACCGTCTCCTTCACATTGTCCTCCAGCGTCTCTCCGTCGTGCCTGACGTTCCAGATTTCTTCCCCATAGACACTTTCATATTGATTCTGCACCGTCACCAAATAGACCATCAGCTCCGGAAGAGTACAGGCTTCTTCATTGAGCAGGAACACTTCATTTTCCCGGGGTCCCGTGGTAAAAACCACCCTGGAGGAACCTTCTCCGCCGCAGGCTATCAGGGCAAACGCCAGAAGACAGGCCCCGGCCAGCGCAACACATTTCTCTCTCCATTTTCCCATTCCAATCTACTGCCTTCCTTCGGCCTGTCTGCGCAGGCGTTCGTTCTCCGCCAGAAGTTCTTCCAGGCGCTCCTGCAGCCTGGCCGATTTCCGCTCCGCTTCCACAGCCTTTTGCTCCGCCTCCGCAGCTTTTTGTTCAACCTCAGCGGCCTTTTGCTCCGCCTCCGCCATCCTCCGATTAGCCTCCGCTTCCCTCTTCTCGGCAGCTTCCATGCGCCCCAGCACATACCGCTGTTGCCTGTAATAGTCCTCTCTGGCCTCGCACTGACTGCGAACCTTCTCGTCTGCCAGCAGCCGATATATCGTTTCCACGGCTTCTTCCATGGATTCACTCGTCTTTGCCATCATTTTGACTTCCTCCCAGGTAGATGCGATAAAAAACCTCGCCCATTGATCAATTCCATAAGACTTATCCTCTTCCGTAGCCAACCCTATCTGCGTTAAGTCTACCACAGATATCCTCACTTTGTCACTATAGATCCAATAATTTTTTACATTCATAAATTTATAAGTGGCATAAAATTCCGGAACCTCCGGAAAAAGGGTAAAATCCAAAATTCCGATCTGCACCACCGGCATGGCTTCCAAATAATCCCTTCCTCTTGCAACCTGATCGAAAGAGCGGCAGAGGTATTCCATGGATCGTTCCGGCCAATTTCCCTGGTTCAGTACCTGCAGCTCAATATTCAATTTCACCCGATCATTCAGAACTACCTTGATATCCAAAATATAAGTCTTCTGATCGATGGAATCGCCCAGTTCTATGGGGTTACTGATGACAGCAGACGTGATTTCCTCCATTTTCAAATGTAACAGCGAACAGATCAAACCTTTCAGGGCTGTATTGGACTTTTGCATCACGGCCCGAAATAAATAATCATTTGTAAGCTGGTAAGCGAGTTTCCCCGTTGCGTCAAAATAGCTATAATTTAACTCTTTATCCTGTTTGATCGGATATTCATATTGCTGTTGATTCCTCATAAAAATCCTCCTTGTAAAAGTATAGTTCCTGGGAATATACATGACGAATCCTGTTTTAAGCATCAAAAATAAAATAGAGCCTTAACATATTCCCGGTTTTCAATCAATATGTTGTTGTCAACTCATCACCTGTTTGGGAACGTCGGACGATATGTCCTCTGACACAACAGACTCCTAAACAGAAAGACGCCGCCTCCGGCCGACAGGCAGGCCGCCTTTGCACAGGTTCACATTTTCCAGACTCTATGAACCTGTTTCCATAATAAACCCCTTCCCAAGGGTTTGTCAAACCATTTTTTCAAATTCTCTATAAAATCTTGGAAAAAATATTACATATGTAATGGAAAATTTTATTTTCCCTCTTGACTCTCACGGAACGTCATAGCGTAATATGGATTCAAGGACAGGAGGTAGAAAACCCCATGAAAACAGTAAAAGAAATTTCCACTCTTACAGGTATCAGCGTGCGCGCACTTCACTATTATGACGAAATCGGACTGTTAAAGCCCACGGAAAAAAGCGAAGCGGGATACCGGCTTTATGACGATGAAGCCCTGGAAACCTTGCGGGAAATCCTGTTTTTCCGGGAATTCGACATCCCGCTTCGGGAAATTCAAAGAATCCTGGAAGATCCTGCCCTGAACAAAGAGCAGATTCTCAAGATGCAGAAAAAGATGCTTTTGGCCAAAAAGGAGCGGCTGGAGCGGCTGATCGCCGACATCGACAGAATCTTGAAAGGAGAGGATGACATGAACTTTGAAGTGTTCAACAAAACAGAACTGGAAGAACTATGGAACTCCCTGTCCTCCAATATGACGGAGGAACAGAAGTCTATTTTCCTGGAACAATATGGAACCCTGGAAAACTGGAAAGAACATTTCCTGAAAAACGCTTCCAGTGAGGAGACACAGAAAATTTATGCGAAGGTGGTGGAGTGGTACGGCGACAAGGAGAAAGCCCTGGAAGCTTCCAAGAATCCCGGGAATTCCGAATTAATTCCGGCCTTTCAAGAAAGGATGGACAAGGTTCTGGAAAAGCTGGCGGCCAAAAAGGGACAGGACGTAAATTCCTTCGAAGTCAAAGAGTTGATCGGAGAATATGATTTTCTTTCTAAGAAACTTTATCAGATGGAGGACGTCCGGACCCTAATGCTTCAAGTGGCGAAAGCATACCAGGAAAATGAAAAGATGCAGAAGGTATTGGATTCCGTACATGGCGAAGGCTTTACGAAATTTTTCGGACAGGCCCTGGAAGCGTTCTATTAATTGCGCATCCCCATCATTGATCTTCGGTAAACAGGATCCAGGGCCCGACACCAAACATGCCGGGCCCTGACTTCTATATCGAGCGTTTATATATGCCTTGAAAAAATCCTTTCATATTTCTTTAAATCTTTTGTATCTCTTTAAATCTTTTATATTTCTTCAAACCTTAAGTTTCGCATCAACCTCCTAAATTGTGCAGAAACTCCTGGATCTTTTTCTCCTGGTAGGCGCCTGCATAGGTACCGGCAAACAGCCTGTCCCTTCCTTCCGCCACGAACTCTTCCCAGCTTTCCTTTTCCTTTCGCACCATGATAGGATAATAGAAGACGCCGTTTTGCCTGGCCGCATCCAGATCCCCGGGAGCGTCGCCGCACATCAGCACATGCTCCGGCGCATAGCCCGCCTTCAGCAATTCACCGATGCAAAAAGCCTTGCTTCCCGCATCCTGGGCCAACACGATGTCCGTATAGGGAAGCAGACCGTATCGCTCCCACTCCTCCAGCACCGCATCGATGTTGGCGCTGGAGACGATGGCCACGTCCGCCTTCTCATGGGCGAAGGCCAATGCTTTCTTCACCCCTTCAAAAGGCTGCTTCTCCTCCTCCGGCAGCTCCGTGATGGAAGCGTTCACCGCCTTGCTCCAGGAATATGCCTTAGGGAGGATCCGGCTGTCCGGATCCTCCTCTATGGCTTTCTGCAAGGCGTTGTTGGAAAGTTCCGGGCTTTTTTCTACCCAGGATACCAATGTATCCAGATCCTCGATGGGCCTGTATTTCTCGTGGATCTCCCGAAGCGCCATGGACAGGCCCTTAAAACGGTTGATCCCTCTTGTCATGGAATACAGGTTGATCTCGTTCCAACGATCCAATATTTCCTGTTCCCATTCCTCCAGGCCCCATTCCGCCACCATGCAGGGTCCGAAGCAGCGGATGTGCTTGATATCCATGGTATCCATGGCGCAGCCGTCGCTGTCCACGCAGACCAAAAAATCTTTTTTCTTCTGATATTCCGATAATTTGCCCATTTCCATTTCCTTTCCAAGATAAAACCTTTTGGAGATCAATCCTTCTTTTACAGATCAATCCCTTCTTTGCAGATCAATCTCTTATTTTGCGGATCAATCCCTTATTTTGCGGATCAATCCCTCTTGATCTTGATCAACTTCGCATTCAGGCTCTCCGCAAAGCCCTCCGGCATCAGGGATCCGGCCATGTCGATCATGCCCTTGGGGGCCATGCTCTTCATCATGTCCCACATGCCCACGCCGGGCTTCACGTCCATGTTGGTCGCCATCTTCACTGCCTTGGCCACGATTTCCATGGCTTCTTCGTTCTTGGCGATCTCTTCCATGGAAACGTTGATGTTAAAATATCCCTCCGGGAACTCCATGGGAGCCTTCAGATCCGGGTCGCCCACGCTGGAGAACCAGTTGGCCACGCCTTCCGCACGCTCGTTCACCTCGGGCAGCACGTAGATGGAGGGCTCCTTTTCCACCTTCTCCAAGGCCATGGTGTCCACCAGGTCTCCGGCTACCGCCTTGATCATGTTCAGGCCTTCCGCCAGGGCCACCTCGAACACAAAGACTTTGTCCGCCGTCTGCTGTCCCATCTCTGTACCGTTGACGTACAGGGTCACGGAAGGCTGGTTGGAATACACCTTGATCTGGGTAGTCTCCCCGGCCCTCTGGGCATATCTCTTGCCGCACAGATGCACCATGGGCTCCTTGTTCCAATAAGCCTTGTAAATATAGTAGCTGTCCTTCTTGGTCTTGCGGTCCATGGTCACCAGGCCCTTGTTGTTCCGGCCCGCCACGCCCCCTTCGTTTCTGGCCGCACAGCCGAAGTCAAACATGTTCCATACATGGCTGGACCAGATCCAGGGCCGCTCCTCCAGCACCTTGGCCATATGCTCGTGATACAGAGCCTGGTATTCCTCGCTGTAGTCCTTGCAGGCGGGGTTGGGGCCGTGATAGGTGATGATGCCTTCGCAGCCGTACTCGGACACGCCCAGGCAGATGTCGGGATGGGTGGCGTGGAACATATCCAGCCAGGGACCGTTGTCCTCCATCTTGCCGCCGTACCAGCCGAAGTAATGGTTGTAGCTCTCCACGTCCGTGATATGATGCATGGGGCTCTCTACCGGCGTCATGGACACATGGGCGATGGTGGTGAGACGGGTGGGATCCAGGGATTTCACCAGGGCGTTCAGTTCCTTGTGGTTCTCCACCAGCTTCTCGGAGATGCCGCCGATGAGGATTTCATTGGAAATGCCCCAGAAGCAGATGGAAGGATGGTTGTAATTCTGGATCACCAGCTCCTTCATCTGGCTGATACAATTCTGATGGGCCTCCGGATCCTTGTTGAACACGCTGATAAAAGGAATCTCCGCCCATACCACAAAGCCCAGCTCGTCGCAGGCGTCGTAGAAGTCCTGGGAATGCTGATAATGGGCCAGACGGATGGTGTTGGCCCCCAGATCCTTGATGATCCTAGCATCCTGGTAATGATCCTCCCTGGTCAGGGCATTGCCCTTGTAGAGCTGATCCTGATGGCGGCTCACGCCCCGCAGGGGAGTCTCCACGCCATTGATGACAAAGCCCTTCTGGGGATCGCAGGAAAAGCTTCTGACGCCGGTCCGCACGCTGATCTCGTCATAGGCCTCGTTCCTTCTCTGCAGGATCGCCGTCACGGTATACAGATAAGGATCGTCGATATTCCATCTGTGAGCTCCGGGCACCGGGATCACCGCCTTGGTGTCGTCCGCAGGGCGGCAGGCATAACCCACTTCTTTCCCTTCCGCATCCTTGATGGAATACAGCACAGTGAAGTTTTCATCGGGGTTGGTCACGTAGGTCACGATCTCGAACTTCGCCCCGCCGCAGTGATCGCAGGGCTTCGGCGTCACCTGGATGCCGGGGCCCCCGTAATAATCCAGATCGAAATGGGCGGCAGGCACGCTGATCAGATTGCCCCCCCGATACAGGCCGCCATAGAAGGTGAAGTCCGCAGACTGAGGATACACGCTGTCCTTGTATTCATTGCTGCAGGCCACCGCCAGCACATTTTCTCCCTCTTCCCGGCACAGGTCGGTGATATCCGCACGAAAGGCGGAATAGCCGCCCTCGTGATAGGTCACCTTCGTGCCGTTCACATAAACGGCGGCCTGCTGCCCCGCTGCCAGAATCTCCACGTAGACCCGGCCTCCGGGCAGGGGCTGTCTGGGGGTGGCGAAGCTTTTCACGTACCAATAGCATCCCCGGTCATAAGAACCGTTGCCGTCATGACCGTCCACCGCATTCCAGGTGTGGGGCAAATCCACCAGTTCGCAGGACAGCTCCTTGGCCGCCTTTTTCACCAGCTTCTTTTTGCCGGAAGCGAACAGCTCCTTCCATTCCTCGTCCTTGCCGCTGATATCCTCTCTGGTAAAAATCCAGCCCTGATTCAAATTGATAACATTCCGCATTTGATCTCCATTCTCCTCTCTACTATCTGCGGCGGCTGCGGCCTCAGGGCCGCCCGCCGCCTTTTTATTGGAAACAGGCGTCGGTTTGCCGTAGGCTTTCCTACAACAAATACCGGCTTACTCTTTTTTTATAATCTCGCATCGAACAGACCGCAGAAGCTGTCGATGGGATCGATGCCCGTGAAGGCCTCCGGCCCCGTCGTCAGCTTCTCCACCAGGGCGTCCAGGGTAGAAGCCTTGGCGTCATAGGTATTGATATAGGTGCGGGCCTGGGGGATGTCCGCCAGCATGGTTGGCTGTCCGCAGCCGATGACCAGCACCGGCAGTTCGAACACGTACCAGGGAATCTCGCCGCCGCCCTTGCTCAGGCCGAAGCTGGGCCGTCCGCTGGAGACGTCGCACAGGGTGATCACCAGATCCATGTCCTTCAGGAAATCGGCGATGGCGTTCTTGCCCGCAAAATACAGGTTCAGACTGGGCTTCTCCCCTGCGGCGATCTGCTTCTTCATCTTATCCAGAGGACTTTCGTAAATAAAGGCGTCGAAGCCCTTGTCGCACAGTCTCTTCTTCAGATCCTCCGCCGCACTGCCGGAAGCCATGCCCATGGACTTCATCAGGGCGGTCATAGGGCCCTCCGCCTCCTTCAGATGCACGATCATGATCCTCTTATAACGCTGCGGCGTGATGGGAAGCACGCCCTCGTCCTTGTATTTGACCAAGGTGATGCAGTCATTGCTGATGGCCTTTTGCATGGCGAAATATTCCGGCCTGCCCAGCACCTGATCCACCGCTTCCGGAGCGGGCACCAGCTCTTCCCTGCTCTTTTTGTGAAGCCCCATGTGCGCCTTCAGGCCCAGGATCCTGGTCAGGGCTTCCGTCATCCTCTCCTCACCGATCGTTCCATCCTGATAGGCTTTCAGCATGGTGGTGAAATCCTCTTCCGGATCATTGAAGAACAGGAACATATCACAGCCGGCATTGATGGCCGCAGGCAGCATCTGGCTTCTCTTCATGCGGTCCGTCATGCCCACCATGTGGGAGGCGTCCGTCACCACCATGCCGTTGAAGCCCAGGCGGTCCCGCAGCAGACCCGTCATGATCTCATGACTCAGGGTGGCGGGCATCATCTCATCGTCCTTCAGATCGGGATTGATCTCCCTGGCATAGGAGGGCAGGAAAATATGGCCGCCCATGATGGCGTCCAGGCCGTTCTCAATAAGGGTTCTGTAAACCTTGCCATAGGTGGCGTCCCACTCTTCCACACTGAAATAGTTCACGTTGTTGGAGATGTGAGCGTCCCGGAAATCCTGGCCGTTGCCCGGGAAATGCTTGGCCGCGCAGGCGAAGCCGGGAATGGTATGGGCTCCCTTCAGATAAGCGGCGCTCATCCTGGCCACCCGGTCCGGATCGTTGCCGAAAGAACGGGTCACCACTTCCGTGTTCTGCCAGTTGTACAGGATGTCGCAGACAGGGGCAAAGGCCATGTTGCAGCCGATGGCCGCCGCCTCTTCGTTGGACATCTTGCCCAGGGCAAAAGCATAATCGTCATTATCCGTGGCGCCGATCTTCACCCCGGAACCGATGGGCGTGCCGCCCAGGCAGGCTCCGTCCCCGCCGGCCTCCGTGTTGCAGGCGATGAACACCGGCACCTTGGCGTAGCTTTGCAGGATGCGGTTCTGCTGCTGCACCGCCTTGGCAGGGGCAGGGTTGTAGCGGCAGCCGCCCAGATGATATTTTTCCATCAATTCCTTCAGATGGCTCTCTTCCAGGGAAGAGGTGAGCTGGAAAAACAGCTGCCCCACCTTTTCCTCATCGCTCATTCCTGCGATCGTATCTTCCACCCACTTGATGTCCTCGTCGGACAGATAATAGGGATTGGCTTTTAAATTCACCATGATCAAACTCTCCTTTCCATCGTTTTTTCGGTATCCCGGCCGACAGAATCCGGCTGACAATATTCTGGCCAATGAAATCCGGCCGATGGGGATCCTGGCCGATGGCAGCCCGGCTGACAGCAGCACGGACGATAGCATTAGCCGCCAGATTGCTCATCTATAAAAATGGGGCTGTCAACATCAGATCACGACAGCCCCATATCCGGAATGCGGGTCACGAGCCGGCACACCTTACGTCCGAACCGACCTCATTTCCCATCCGTTTCTTTATGACTTTTTCGCTGCCTTCTCCGCCAGGACCTTGGCGTTGTTCTCCACTCTGGCCTTGTTCAGAGGATACAGGAACTGCAGCACGATGGCCAGCAGCACGAAGCCCAGGGCGGGCACCAGACAAGTGATGTTGTAGATGCCGTTGACCACGCTTTCATCAAAAGCCGTGGCCTCCGTGTAACCCACCAGGGTGAGCAGCAGTCCGGAGACGCCGGCGGAAGCCGCCTGACCCATCTTCCTGGCGAAGGAATAAACGGAATAAATCTCGCCGTCGGAACGGGAACCGGTCTGCACCTCCGTGTCATCGATGACGTCCGTGATCATGGCCCAGCAGATCAGGGAGAACACCGCCAGACCCAGATAAGAAATGGCGTACAGAGCCACGAACACCCAGGCGTTGTGAGTGTGCAGGATGAAGGCTACCACGAACACCGCCGCACCGAACAGAGAAGCGATGATGGCCAGCTCCTTCCGGCCCAGCTTCTGGGACAGCTTCACGGTAAAGGCCGCACAGATAAAGGTGATCACCACGCCCACCAGACCGGCCACGGACTGGGCTCTCACGTTGCCAAAATAGTTGGGATAAACGTAAGTGGTCATGGACTGGGAGGTCAGCTGCACCAGCAGCATGCAGATGGAAGCCACCACGATGCCGATCAGGGCCTTGTTGTGGATCAGGCCGTTCACCAGCTTTCCGAGATCGAACTTCTCCGTCTTCTGGGGCACCTTCACCCGCTCCGTGCAGAGATTGTAGCAAAGGAGATAGCACACCACGGCGCCGATGGAGCAGATCAGGGCGGCCAGGGTAGTCTTAGGCCCGGACAGAATCTGCTTTCCATCCACTTCGTTGTACACCACCAGGGGCAGCACCACGCCGATCACCATGCCGGCCAGGGAAGCTCCGATGGTCCGGAAATTGGACAGCTGGGCCCGATCCTTGGGATCTGCGGAAATGGCGGAAGCCATGGAGCCGTAAGGGATGTTGATACTGGTATAAAACACGCTGCCCCACAGCAGATAGGTGAGGAACATCCAGAAAATCTTGAATCCCATGGGCATGTTCTGGAACCAGGACGCATACATGAGCAGGGAAGCCACCGCCACGGGGCCGCACATCCGAAGGAGCCAGGGCAGGAACTTGCCTTTTGCGCCGGGCTTGCTTCTGTCCACGATCTGTCCCATGGTCACGTCGGTGAACGCATCCACGAAACGGGCCAGCATCATCATGATGCCCACCAGTCCCACGCTGACGCCCATAACGTCAGAATAGAACTTCATCAACATGGAACTGGATAAAATGAAGGTGAAATCATTGCCGAAATCACCAAACATATACCCGATTTTGTCTGCGAAGCCAAAGGGCTTCACTTCTGTAGAGCTTGTTTTCGCCATTTTTGAACCCTCCTTAACTTAATTTCCCGCCTTTCGCACCCCTTGCGCCATCCATTTATACAAAATGACAGGCTAAAAAAACGGAATAAAAATTTATTTTTGATTTTGTGATAAAAAAATGGCTTTTTCGCACAAAATCTTGTATAATATTATAAGCCTTTTAGCTTTACATTGATAGGCACGATTTTTATATATTTTTGCAATATTTTTAGTTGGAGTAAGAATATGAACCTTTCGGAAATCGAATCCATCGAAAAACGCTATGAATTGGAGAATTCCTTCATCAGCGCCGTGACGGCGGGAAACGAAGAAGCCGCCCTGCAGCTCATGTCGCAGATCGCCGTATCCTCCATGCCCAAGCGGCTTTCGGACGAGCTGCGGGATACCAAGAATTACCTCATCACCACCAACACGCTTCTGCGCAAATCCGTGGAAATAGCGGGAGTCCACCCGGTCTACATCGACAGCTATTCCAACGGGGTCTGTTCCGGCCTGGAATCCCTGCGCTCCCTGCGGCAGTGCCAGGCCTTCCTGGAGCAGATCATCCGGGGTTACTGCCGCCTGGTTCGGGAACACAAGCACAAGTTCCGCTCCCCTCTCGTGGAGAGAATCCTGGTTTACATTGAAGCGGACCTCCGGACGGATCTCTCCCTGAAAACCCTGGCGGGGTACCTGGGGGTGAATCCCAGCTACCTTTCCTCCCTCTTCTCCAAGGAATTGGGCATGTCCCTGACGAATTATGTCAACGCCCGCCGCATCCAGCTGGCCAAAGACCAGCTGCTCGGCACCAGTCTGCCCATCAAGTCCATCGCCCAGCAGTGCGGTCTGCCGGACGTCCATTATTTCAGCCGATTGTTCAAGCGCATGACCGGCACCACTCCCAAATCCTATCGGGAAGCATTTCTGCAGCAGCGTTCCGACAACATAGATTTTTACATCCAGGAAAGAAAGGAAGTCCATTTACGATGAATATACCCATAAAATGATATTTAATTCAACGGTTTGTAGAATATGGCTAATGCAAATCCATGTTTTATGAGGCCGCAAGGAGTACAATCAATATGGGAAAATTATTGGCAGAGAAACCGGTTTCAACTGATTTTTCCATTATTTTACAAATGTGTCATGGCGCACGGAAACGGAGGGAACATGGACGACAAATTTTTCTATCGGAGATTGATTCAGCTTCGGATGCAGAAAGATGTATCTGCCAGGGAAATGAGTCTCAGCCTCGGGATGAGCGCAGGTTACATCAACACGCTGGAAAGCCAGAAGGCACTGCCTTCCATGGCGATTTTCTTCTACATATGCGAGTATCTCGGCGTGACCCCCAGCGAATTCTTCGATGATGGGAACCAGTGTCCACAGGAGCTGAAAAGTATTGTTGAAGTATTAAAGGAACTCACACCGGAACAGGTGTCACATCTGGAGTATATTGCGAGACAGATGAAGAAATAAAAACGAGACGGTCAGACATAAGGCTGCCGCAAGGAGAGGAAATGGGGATCTTCTCTTTGCGGCAGCTTTTTCGCTGCAGCGTGCGAAACAGCAGAACCCATGCATATTTTTCCTCGTCCCGGACAAACTAGAGGAAAACAATTTCAAGGAGGTACCTTATGGAAATCAACGATACCATTCACTTGCTGAAGGAATGCGACGCCGGCGCCAAAATGGCGGTGTCGTCCATCGACGAAGTGCTGGACAAGGTCTCCAGCCGGGACATGCGGAATATTTTGAACAAGAGCAGGGAACACCATGAAACCCTGGGAAACGAGATCCACTCCAGGCTGCGGGAACTGGGCAGCGAGGACAAGGATCCCAACCCCGTGGCCAAGGGCATGTCCTGGATGAAGACCAACGTGAAGATCACCATGAATGACAGCGACGCCACGGTGGCGGATCTGATCATCGATGGCTGCAACATGGGCGTGAAATCCCTGCACAAATATCTGAACCAATATCCGGCGGCGGACGACGACTCCAAAGGAATCTGCAGACGGCTGACGGACATCGAGGAGGAACTCTGCCGAGATCTGCGCAGCTACCTGTAAGGCTTTTCGCCAGCGCAGCCGGTTTTTCCCCATATGAACGTCCCGACCATCTGCATGGCCGGGACGCCTTCCTGCGCAGCCGGTTTTTCCCTGCAGGGCTGATCGGCAGCTCTGTTTCAGCCAGCCCTCCCTACAGTCCCAGCAGTGCGAACAGCAGGGGCAGGGTGCCCACGGAGAAGATGGTGGTCAGCGCCACACCCTTGGAGCTGGTCTTCACGTCTCCTCCGTACTGCTGGGAGAGCATGGCCGTCATGCTGCCCACCGGCGTGGCGGACATCACCAGGCATACCCCCAGCATCATGGGGTCCGTCAGAAAACGCTTTAAGACAAGCAAAAACAGGAAAGGAATCAAAATCAGCCGCAGTCCGGCAAAAATCAGAAGCTTTCCATCCCCGAACAGTTCCCGGAAGGACATGCCAGCCATGGAGGCGCCGATCACCATCATGCTTAAGGGCGCCGTCATGCCGCTTAAAAGGGTGACGGTCTGAGAGAGGAAATCCGGCACCACGAAGCCTGCGGCCAGCCGCAGCCCGTAGATCCCGATGGCCGTCAGACTGGCGATGACACCCACGTTCAAAACCTTTCCCAGTTCCTTCCAGGAGAAATTCCCCCGAATCTTGCCCACCCCGTAGGTATAGATCAAGAGGTTATATAAAATGGAAAAAATAGCCGCATACAACAGCGCTCCGCTCCCGTACATGGCGGATAAAATGGGGAACCCCATAAATCCCAGGTTGGAAAACACGGTCATGATGCTGTAAGTGTTCCTGGCCGTCCCCTGCACTCGCAAAAGCCTCGGAAGCACCTGCGCCAGAACCAGAAGCAGGGCGTACATCGTCAAAGCGACAAGCAGAGTCTGCCCCA
>CANQPH010000004.1 GCA_947625675.1 uncultured Acetatifactor sp. | reverse complement strand
TAAGTTGACTGCACTGTCTTGTGGATTCCAAGTGGTTAGACGGGCAAAAAAGTATATAAAAGGTTAATTACGCTTGCTTAAAAATAATATGATTAGAACGATTAAGAAATGCTGGCATTTATGTACGGAGATCTTCCCCGTGCCAATAAATTTTTACTTTGGGAAATAGGCGTCGCAGCCGTAAAATCGGCAATCAGCATTGCAAATCTATATTTTTTGCGATTCGCCATCAACAATGTGCAAGAAGGCGGCGAATTTCAGGACAGTGCAATGGTTTTGCTTCTCATATGTGCAGGAATTATCTTAAGTCAAGTGGTCATTTCATCGCTGAATGTAAAAATAAATGCTCGGAAATCTTATGAAATCCAATCGGCGGTCAAGGGCAAATTGTTTGCTAAAGCGATTTCTGTAGATTTATCCTGTTATGAAGATAGTACATATTACAATAAGTACACATTTACGATGTCGCAATGTGCAAACAAAATCAGTCGATTGATCGATGCTGCTGCAAGTTTTACCAGCTCGTTAATCAGCGTTGTATCCTGCGTCGCACTTTCTGTGATGATCGATCCAGTTACGCTTCCATTTGCTTTTTTGCCATTTGTCACCTTGCTGTTACGCCAAAAACGGAACAAGATCGATCATGCGGCAAATCAAAAAATATCCGATATCAATCGGCAAAAAGATTACGTGCGTCGGGTGTTTTATCAGGATGCTTATGCCAAGGAAATGAGAACAACCAATATTCATAAACCACTGTTTACGAGGTTTCAGGAAGCTTCGGAAAAAATAGTAGAAGTTTATCGGAAAGAAGGCTGCAAGGTCGCTGCTGTATGTATGATCGAATTCTTTGTGAACAAAGTTCTGTCCGAGTATGCTATGCTTGTCTATGCCGCATGGAAAACGGTCGTAGATAGATCCATGCAGTATGGTGACTGCTTGATCATTGTGAGCACACTTCAGAACATATATGATTCCGTAAACGGCATATTGGAAACGGGCTCTTCAGTTCATGAAATATCCCTGTATATGGAAGATTTGCGCACATTTTTGGAGGAGACTCAAACAGAGCAAGCACCGCAGGCGACCACGGCTGCTTCTTTCGGCGATATTCAGATAGAAAAATTGTCATTTCGGTATCCACGAACAGATCGTTATGTGCTGGAAGATATCAGTATGCACATCAGAAAAGGAGAAAAAATCGCCATCGTTGGGCCCAATGGTGCAGGAAAAACAACCTTTATCAAGTTGCTATTACGCTTGTATGAACAAGCGGCAGGGCAGATTCGATATAACGATCAAGATGCTTCTGCTTATTCCCAAGAAAGCATTTGCGAGAACTTTGGAGCGGTGTTTCAAGACTATCAGTTATATGCACTACCTATATCTGAAAATGTGCTGTGCGATCATTATTCATCACATTTTGAAAGGAATGTCAAAAGCGCATTGAAGAAAGCTTCCTTTTATATAGACAGTATGGGATTCGAACATGGTGTGGAAACAGAACTAACAAAAGAATTTTACAACAAAGGTGTATGTCTTTCTTCTGGAGAAAGTCAAAAAATAGCCATATCAAGAGTGTTTTCCCATGATTATGGCTTGATTATCATGGATGAGCCATCGTCATCGCTCGATCCAAAGGCAGAATATGCGTTGTATCGCCATATTGACGAGGTTTCAAGGAATAAGGCGGTAATCTTCATATCTCATAGACTATCCACAACAAAAAATGCTGACTATATTTATATGTTCGATAACGGAAGAATTGTCGAAGCCGGTACGCATCTGCAATTAATGAACTTGAAAGGTAAATACGCCGAGATGTTTAAATTGCAAGCTAAAAATTACCAACGGCGGAAGGATTTTCAATCAACGGAATACGCATAACAGATTGTAATACTTTGTTTATGTATTGGGGTGGCAAATTGAATAAGGAGGCCAGAAGTATCTTCCTCTTATTCATGGTGCTTTACTTCCGGCTTTCATTTTAGCATTGATTCTCCTTGGCCTGAAGTTTTACGGCACAGCACCAACAATGAAAATGGCGTTGACTATGTGCTTCGATAGTTTCATGGCAGTTTTCGGATGGAATATCATAAGACATTTGGCATTTCGTAGAAGGATACTGAAGAATGCTGTTCCGGTGACGGATTCAGATGTATTGACGCTTTTCCAAAACGAGCTTGAGGAAACAGCAGTAAACAAACCAAAGTTCCAACTTGTAATGTCGGATGATGTATCAACACCAAACTATACAGTTGTTCTGGATGCGGCAGATAGTATTGCTTTCGATGTGCCCGATTATCCTGCACACTACACGATTACAGCATCATTCCAAGGAAGCAACGGGATATATGATACAACCTTTGTTTTTAGCATAGGAGATGTATACTATTTTACCGAAAAAACTGTTGACATAGACCTTCTTATGGCGTATTCTTAACATAATATTTTTGAGAGGAGTTCTTCTTGTGAGCAGGTTTGTAACCAGAAAAACATCATACACTGCTGCAAATACTATGCACACGCATCATGTGTATAGTTATGATTTTGCATGTAAATATTGTGGTTACAGAGAAGAATAGGATTTCAGAATATAAGATTATTGTATATGCTGACCACTTATCTTTTCTGGGTAAGTGGTCTTTTTTATCAGAGTCTGATAATTATGTTGTTTCTGATTTATTGGATATTATGAAAATACTTTAAAGATATGGGTCAAAGAAAGGAGGAAATATGAAAGAACAGCAAAAATTAGTCCGGCCTGATTACAAAAACTGTATAGCGAATCTTCCGAATTCTATCTTGAAGAAATGGAAAATCCCAACCGTGGGAGAAACCTTATCTCTTGCGGATAAATATTTACAAAAGGATTATAAGAATGTTGTCGTTCTTCTTCTTGACGGGATGGGCAAATCTGTTTTGGAAGGATTGCTTGATGAGAATGGATCTTTTCGAAGTCATCTTGCGGGAATTTACCAATCAGTTTTCCTGTCGACAACCGTAGCCGCAACGACTTCTGCCATGTCGGGGCTGCAGCCTTGTGAACATAGCTGGCTTGGGTGGGATTGTTATTATCCGCAGGTGGATAAGAATGTAACGGTGTTTTTGAACACTGTTCAAGGGACCAAGGAACCGGCGGCAGACTATAATGTTGCGTGGACGGTGACTCCTTATGAGAATGTGATAACCACAATAAATAAAGCGGGCGGAAAGGCATACGGATGCGCTCCGTTTTTTGAACCTTATCCGAAGAGCATTGAGGAGATCTGTTCCCAAATTAAAGATTTATGTGAAGAACCTGAGCGGAAATATATCTACGCTTATTGGAATCAGCCCGATGGGATTTTGCATAGAAACGGATGCGGCTCGAACGTTGCAAAAGAAGCGCTTGAAAATATCGAGAGGACTGTCGATAAGCTGGCGGATGAACTGGAAGATACGCTTATTATTGTTACGGCGGATCATGGACATATTGATACGGATTATGTTCTATTGCAGGATTATCCCCAAATTTGTGATTGCTTGGTTCGGCTGCCCTCCCTGGAGCCAAGAGCTCTAAATCTCTTTGTAAAAGAAGGCAAAAAAGAAGTATTTGAAAAAGAATTCAGGAAAGAATTCGGCGATAAATTTTTGCTTCTGCCAATGGAAGAAGCAATAGAGAAAAATCTTTTTGGCACCGGAAAACATCATGAGAATTTCAGGGTGATGTTGGGGGACTACTTGGCAATTGCAACAGGTAATCTCACGATATATTATACCGATGAAAGATGGGTATCTATGCACGGCAGCCTGACAGAAGACGAAATGTTGATCCCGCTAATTATTTATGAAAAAACAGGCAGTCAAGCCATGGGAGCAGGGGAAGACTGACAATTAAAATTTTCAATTTCAGATTCGTGCTGCCGCACAAATCCCCTTGATTCAAATGCCGCCTGATCGGCGGCAGAATGTGAGGAAAGAATGATTTTCAAAAACGGGTGGATCTTCAGGGAAGACAAAACTTTTTACAAAGGCGATCTGCGTGTGGAGAACGGCAGGATTGCAGAAGTCGCCGCAGACTGCGGGCCGGCTGGGGAAGGGGAAGTGATAGACGCCACGGGGCTGTACGTGCTTCCCGGGCTCATCGACATTCACAGCCACGGGGCCTGCGGACAGGATTTTTCCGACGGGGATGCGGAAGGCCTGCGGAAGATCCTGGCCTATGAACGGGCTCATGGCATCACCTCCTATTGCCCCACCTCCATGACCCTTTCCCGGGAACGGCTGCTGCGGGTCTTCGAGACGGGCAGAAGGGTGGCGGAGGAAGCCCCCGCCCGTGTCGCAGGCTTCAATATGGAAGGCCCCTTCCTGGATCCGGAGAAAAAAGGAGCTCATGACGAAGCTTATATTTTGAAGCCGGATGCGGAGTTTTTCCGGGAATGTCAGGCTGCCGCCGGGGGGCGGATCCGCCTGATGACCCTGGCCCCCAACCGGGAGGGCGCTTTTCCCTTCCTGGAAGCCTTGGGGAACCAGGTGCATGTTTCCCTGGGCCATACCGCAGCGGATTACGAAACGTCCCGGGCGGCTTTTCAGGCCGGGGCCGATCATGTGACCCATCTTTACAATGCCATGCTTCCGCTTCACCATCGGGAGCCGGGACTGATCGGCGCCGCTTTGGATGCGCTCCAGGCTATGGTGGAGCTGATCTGTGACGGAATCCACGTGCATGAAAGCGTGGTGCGCAGCACCTTCCGTTCTTTTCCCGGCCGAGTGGTGCTCATCAGCGATTCCATGCGGGCTACGGGTTTGGCGGATGGAGTTTATGACCTGGGCGGGCAGCGGGTGACTGTGCGGGGAAAGCTCGCCACCCTGGCGGACGGCACCATCGCCGGTTCCGTCACCAACCTGTATGACTGCATGCGGCAGGCGGTGGCTTTTGGGATCCCTCTGGAGGAAGCCGTGGCGGCCTGTACCTGCAACCCGGCCAGGAGTATCGGCATCTATGATTCGGTGGGATCGCTGACTCCGGGCAAAAGGGCGGATATTTTGCTGGCAGATCGGGATCTGAACCTGGTAAGGGTGAATTGAAACGTACAAGTGCTGTGAATTGAAAAGAATTTTTCGCTTTTTCTATGCAAAAACGACAGTTTTATGGTACAATGATTCTGCTGGCACTGAATAAATTGACTGTATCGGCTTGCCGTTGCTGAAGCGGCGCTTTGTTATGGTGTAGTATCGTTATGGACAATTACGAACCGATTATTTTAGCCATAGTGGGGCTGGCGGCGATTGGCTTATTGATAGTTTTGTTCCTGCGGTCCAGGAAACGCCGTCCCCTGGATATGGACCTGATGGAGGGCCATGAATTTGAGCGCTATTGCGCAGAACTTTTGGAAAAATGCGGCTTTCAGAGTGTGGAGGTGACCCGGGAGAGCGGGGACTACGGCGTGGATATCCTGGCGGAACGGGAAGGCGTCACTTATGCCATTCAGTGCAAGTGTTATTCCGCACCGGTGGGGCTGAAAGCCATTCAAGAGGTTTATGCCGGACGGGACTATTATGACCGCATGGTGGGCGTGGTCATGACCAACCAATATTTTACGGGCCCTGCGGTAAAATTTGCCCGGAAACTGAAAATAATGCTATGGGACCGTGACTATGTGCAAGCCATGGAGGATGAGTAACAGGTCACATTGGGACCGTGACTATGTACAGGCTATGGAGGATGAGTGACAGGCTGGAGGAGGAAGTATGAACATTAATTCTACGATCAATGACGTGTTGGTAAAGCTTTTTCATGAAATCATGGAGATTGAGGAGCAGGCCCTGAAAAAGGGGGATTTTGCGGATCTGACCGTCAATGAGATGCACGTCATAGAGGCCATCGACGTGCAGGAGCCGAAAAACATGACTTCCGTGGCCCGAAGCCTTCATGTGACTACCGGAACCCTGACCATTTCTATCAATGGACTGGTGAAAAAAGGATATGTGGACCGAATCCGCAGCGAGGAGGATCGCCGGGTGGTGCTGATCTCTCTGACCTCCAAGGGCCGCCAGGCTCATGCCCAGCATGAGCAGTTTCATCAGGAGATGGTGGCGGCGGTGCTGTCCGACCTCGAAGAAGAGGAACAGCAGACCCTGGAAAAGGTGCTGCAGTCCCTCACCAAATTTTTCCGACAGATTCAGGAGGCCTGAAGCGATGGAAAATTTTTAAGATCCCCCTATTTTCCCCCAAATTTTGTATGATATCCATAACTAGCATCCATACCCGCCTAGTGCATAAAACTTACCGCAGCAGTACTCCCGGGCTGCCAGTGGCCGCTTATGATGACTTGCCCGCATTTAAGATTTATCTGGTGGACGTGGGGCTGTTCCGCCGTCTGGCGCAGTTGGCGCCTATGGTTTTTGACGAAATCAACCGCCGGTTTCCCCTGTTCACGGCGGATGCGGTTGGCCGATTGATTGGATTGGCGCTGGAACAGGGGGCGAAAGTCGCCCTTGGGCTCAATTTTCCAGCGCTTCTTGCAGCATCTTAAAAGGAGAAGGTCCCTGTTCCAGGAAAAAGCGGTGGAAAGCGTAGTCGCTGTAATCGTCCTGCCAGAGCGTCCGGGCCCGCTCCTTCAGGTCCAGAATTTCCAGATAGCCCAGATAATACTTGGGATAATTGGCCGGCTCTTCCGCCACGTAAGCATAGATTGAAGAGACGGCGGAGGGATTGTCTATGCCGAAGGAGGATAGAAAGTTCCCGATCTGTTCCTGAGAAGCATTTTCATAGTGGATCATCACGTCGATGAGGGAAGAGAGGCACAACTGCAGGCTGCGGTTGTGCTTTTCCAGTTGGATGGCGGCGGAGAGCAGGGGTTCCCCTCTTTCCTCCATGAGTTGGGAGGCGTAATCGAAGGAAAAAAATTCCACGTACAGCGCCCAACCCTCCAGATAACCTCCGTACCACAGCAGTTCCCGCACTCGGGCGGCGGCGCAGTCCTCTCGGCAGCGGTTGTAAAACACGGATTGGTACAGGTGCCCCGGATAACCCTCATGGGCCAGGGTGGTGTAGAGCGACAGGCGGGAAGGGGCGTTTTTTTCATTGATGTAGATCACGTTGGAGGAAGTGTCATCCATGGGAGGGGTCAGGTAGAAGGCGGGGGCGCAGTATTTCTGCAGGCTTTTGGAAACGGACTTTACCGCCACGGCGGGGGCTCCGCTCACGCCCTCGTAAGTCGGGAAAACTTCTTTCATCCTCAGCTGCAGATCGGAAAGCATCTGGGCCGCCGTCCGGTAAGGGAAGGCCTTCTCGATTTCGGAGGCATAGTCCCTGGCAAGCAGTTCCGGATTGGCATTCAGGAGTGCCTTCATCTGTCCGGATTCCTCCGACATTTTTTGAAGCAGCAGCTCTTCGATCTCCGGCACGGAGCGGGAGGAACCGGTCTGTTCGGCCAGCAGCCGTTCATAGTATTCCTTCCCGCCTTCCCTGGAGGCCAGCCCGGCCAGGGGGATGCTTTCGTCCTGCAGGAGGCAGAGGCCGTCTGCCAGGGCCTCGTAGGCGGGCTGCAGGACCGTCCGCAGGAGCCGGTTGTTTTCCACCACATACTTTTTGGCCTGATCCGGGGAAAGCAGGCCCTCCGAGACCAGGGACAGGATCCGTTCCCGGAAGGTGCTCTGCAGAAAATGGGTTTCGGTCTTCAGGGAGGCTTTGTCCAAAATGGTGTCGCACTGTTCGATCACGCTGTCCAGGGAGGAGGAAGCCATCAGCAGGCCGGCCTGGGCCTTTTCCTGCTCAAAAATCAGGAGGGAGGCGAAATATTCGTCCGTCTGGTCCAGGAGCTTCAGGTAATCCCTGACATCCTGTTCCGTTCGGAAAGCGTATTCCGCCAGCAGGATGGGGAGCTGGGACTGTGCGCCGGAGGAAGGGGAAAGAGGTTCTTCAAAATAGGGAGTTTCTCCCAGGGCCAGGGAGTTTTCCAGGTGCCCGCACAGCAGGTCATAGGCATACCGGTCTTGTTTCGGAAGCTTTTCCGGATTCAGGGACTTCAGGGCGGCCAGCAGGTTTTCCGTCTGCGCCTGTCCCCTGAGGCGGCCTTCCCGGGAATAAGCGGGCAGGACGCTGTCATATTCATAGATATCGAAGTGCTCGGGATAAGCGATGGTGTAGTGCATGTTCAGGGTGTTGGAGAGCATTTCCTCCCGGAAAAGCCGGCTGCAGAGGTTTTCAAACAATCGCTCGTCCCGGCGGTATGTAAAGAGGAATACGGTGAGGATTCCGAAAAGGGCCAGGAAAACCGCCCCGAAAAGCAGCCGGTTCGGGGGACATTTTCTAGTCCCGGAAGGCTGATTTTGCAGGGGACGTTCTTTTTGTACAGGGTGCCAGATTTGCATGTTGGAATTCTCTTCTTTGGAAGATTTGGTAAAAATATATGCGAAGTCCCGGCTGGGTATGCGGGGGCGGAAACTTGCGGAATCCGATTACTCAACTGCGGGGGTCTGACACAAAGTTGTATGCAATACAACTATGACAAATGTATACAATTATTTCACAAAGCTGTATTGACAATCGGGGCGGAAATCCCTATACTTGAAGACAGAGAAAGGGGCGGTGCGGGACGTGGAGAAGCAGACCAAATATGAAGCGCTGATCGCATATATAGACAGTCTGATCGAAAATGGCTCGCTGCGGCCGGGGGACAAGCTGTATTCGGAAAATGAATTGGCTGAAATGTTCCATTTGAGCCGCCAGACGGTTCGGAAGGCCGTGGGCATCCTGGAGGAGGAGGGCGTGCTGCACCGGGTGCGGGGTAGCGGTACCTACGTGGGGGATGACCGCCGGGAGCATCTGAAGAATCGGAACCAGATCGCCCTGGTCACCACCTATGTGGAGAGTTATATTTTTCCCAAGACCATCCAGGGCATTGAAAACGTGCTGTTCGAGCACGGCTATTCCGTGCAGATCGCCTTTACCAACAACACTCTGGAGCGGGAGAGAAGCGTCCTGGAGGACATCATCAGCCGGGACGACGTGGCGGGGGTCATCGTGGAGGGCACCAAGAGCGGACTGCCCAATCCCAACCTTCCCCTTTACAAGAAGCTTTTGGCCAGGAAAATTCCTCTGCTTTTCATCAATACTTACTATCCGGAGCTGGAAGCGCCCCATGTGTCCCTGCAGGACGTGGACGCCGCCTACCTGGCGGTGAATTATCTGATCGCCAGGGGCCACCGGCAGATCGGGGCCATCTTCAAGCTGGACGACGGCCAGGGGAGACTGCGGTATCTGGGATATCTGAAGGCCATGGAGGAGGCGGGGCTCGTCGTGACGGATTCCCGCATGGTCTGGATCGATACCGATGAGTCCAAGCAGCTTTCCCTCTGCATCGACAAGATCTGCAACCGCCTGGAATCCTGCACGGCCCTGCTGTGTTACAATGACCAGGTGGCCTTTCAGCTGATCCATCTGCTGGCAGAACGGGGGATCCGGGTGCCGGATCAGATCTCCATCATCAGCATCGACGATTCCGACCTGGCCCGCCTGTGCGAGGTGCCCATCACCTCCCTGCCCCATCCCAAGGAAAAGCTGGGGGCCATGGCGGCCGAGAAGCTGCTTCAGATAATTTCCGGCCAAAAGGGTTCCAAGACCTATGAATTTGAAACGAGAGTCGTAGAGAGATCTACGGTGAAAACCATTTAAAGGAGGACGAATCCAATGAAAGCAATGAAGAACTATCAATTCTGGTTTTGCACGGGTTCCCAGGATCTGTACGGGGACGAGTGCCTGCGCAAGGTGGCGGAGCATTCCGCCAAAATGGTGGAGGGACTGAACGCCAGCGGCGCCCTGCCCTTTGAGATCGTGCCCAAGCCCACCCTCATCGACCAGGCTTCCATCCGCAGGACCTTCAACGAGGCCAACAACGATGAGAACTGCGCCGGGGTCATCACCTGGATGCACACCTTTTCTCCGGCCAAGATGTGGATCATCGGCCTGCAGGAGTATCATAAACCCCTGTGCCATCTCCACACCCAGTTCAACGAAGAGATTCCCTATGACACCATCGACATGGATTTCATGAATGAGAACCAGTCCGCCCACGGCGACAGGGAATACGGCCATATTGCGAGCCGCATGGGCATCGAGCGCAAGATCATCGTGGGACACTGGATGGATGCGAAGGTTTGGAAGGAGCTGGCGGACTGGATGCGCACCGCCATCGGCGTCATGGAGTCCTCCCACGTCCGGGTCTGCCGGGTGGGCGACAACATGAACAACGTGGCCGTGACCGAGGGCGACAAGGTGGAGGCCCAGATCAAATTCGGCTGGGAGATCGACCATTACAACATCAACGACGCCGTGGATGTGGTGAAGGAAGTCACCGATGGAGAAGTGGCGGCCTTGATGGAGGAATATGACAGCAAGTACGAGATGCTTTACGAGGGCCGGGATCCGGAAGAGTTCCGCAGGCATGTGGCGGTGCAGGCCAGGATCGAGATCGGCCTGGAGAGGTTCCTGGAGGCCGGGGACTATCACGCCATCGTGACCCATTTCGGCATGCTGGGCGGCATGCAGCAGCTTCCCGGGCTGGCCATCCAGAGATTGATGGAAAAAGGTTACGGCTTCGGTGCGGAGGGAGACTGGAAGACGGCGGCCATGGTGCGCCTCATGAAGATCATGACCAGCGGACAAAAGGACGCCAAGGGAACCTCCTTTCTGGAGGATTACACCTATAATTTCGTGCCCGGCAAGGAGGGCATCCTTCAGGCCCATATGCTGGAGGTGTGTCCCACCATTGCGGATGGCCCCATCGGCATCAAGGTAAAGCCTCTGTCCATGGGCAACAGGGAAGATCCCGCCCGTCTGGTGTTCACCAGCAAGACCGGCAGCGGCGTGGCCTGCTCCCTGGTGGATCTGGGCAATCGCTTCCGCCTCATCATCAATGCGGTGGACTGCAAGAAGTGCGAAAAGCCCATGCCCGCACTGCCCGTGGCGACCGCTTTCTGGACGCCCCAGCCTTCTCTGGCGGTGGGCGCACAGGCCTGGATCCTGGCGGGCGGCGCACATCATACCGCTTTCTCTTATGATCTGAGCGTGGAACAGATGGTGGATTGGGCGGCCTGCATGGGAATCGAGAGCGTGGTGATCGATCAAAATACGGAGATCCGCTCCCTCAAGAATGAATTGAAGTGGAATTCCATGTATTATCTTTTAAATAAATAAAAAGAGGCGAAAGGAGAGAAAGACTATGAGCGAAGCAATCAAAACTGCCATTGCGGCGGGCAAGACCATCCTGGGCGTGGAGTTCGGTTCCACCAGGATCAAGGCCGTGCTGATCGATGAGACCCACAATCCCGTCGCCATGGGAACCCATGATTGGGAGAACCGTCTGGAGAACGGCATCTGGACCTACAGCCTGGAGGACATTTGGAACGGTTTCCAGAGCTGCTATCGTTCTCTGGCCGTGGACGTACAGGCCAAGTACAACATGAAGCTGGAAAAGATCGGCGCCATCGGCATCAGCGGCATGATGCACGGCTATATGCCCTTCAACAAGGAAGGGGAGCTTCTGGTGCCCTTCCGTACCTGGAGGAACACCATCACGGAGCAGGCCTGCAAGAAACTGATCCCGGTGTTCAATTTTAACATTCCCCAGAGATGGAGCATCGCCCATTTGTATCAGGCGATCCTGAACGGGGAAGAGCATGTGAAGGACATCGATTTCTTCACCACCCTGGCGGGCTATATTCATTGGAAGCTCACCGGCCAGAAAGTGCTGGGCGTAGGCGAGGCGGCGGGCATGTTCCCCATCGATTCCAGCATCTGCGACTTCAACCAGACCATGATCGCCCAGTTCGACGAGCTGATCGCCGACAAGGGTTATCCCTGGAAGCTGGAAGACATCCTGCCCAAGGTATTGGAAGCGGGAGACAATGCCGGCGTCCTGACGGAAGAAGGGGCCAAGCTCCTGGATCCCACCGGAACCCTGCAGCCCGGCAGCCTTATGTGCCCTCCCGAGGGTGATGCCGGAACCGGCATGGTGGCTACCAACAGCGTGGCGGTCCGCACCGGCAACGTGTCCGCCGGAACCTCCATTTTCGCCATGGTGGTGCTGGAGGACGCTCTCTCCAAGGTCTATGAGGAGATCGACATGGTGACCACTCCCGACGGGTACCCCGTGGCCATGGTGCACTGCAACAACTGCACCTCGGACCTCAACGCCTGGGTGAATCTGTTCAAGGAATTTGCCGCCAACTTCGGCATGAGCATCGACATGAACGATCTCTACGGCACCCTGTACCGCAAGGCCCTGGAGGCGGACAAGGACTGCGGCGGCCTCATGGCTTACAATTATTATTCCGGAGAGCCCATCACCGGCTTTGACGAGGGCAGACCCCTCTTCGCCCGGACTCCGGACGCCAAGTTCAACCTGGCCAACTTTATGAGAACCCATCTTTACAGCGCCCTGGCCACTCTGAAGATCGGTTTGGACATCTTGATGAAGCAGGAGCACGTCTACGTGGATTCCATCACCGGTCACGGCGGCCTCTTCAAGACTCCCGTGGTGGGACAGTCCATGCTGGCGGCGGCCATGAACGCCCCTGTTACCGTGATGGATACGGCCAGCGAGGGCGGCCCCTGGGGTCAGGCCATTCTGGCGGCCTACATGGTGGAGCGCAGACCCGGCGAAAGCCTGGGCGCTTATCTGAATCACCGTATCTTTGCGGGACAGACCGGAACCACCATCGCTCCCGACCCCGCCGATGCGGCCGGCTTCGACGCCTTTATCGAGAAATACAAAGCCTGCCTGCCCAGCGAGCGCGGTGCGGTGGAAAATCTGTGAAGGAGAATCGTATGTTAGAAGAACTGAAACAAAAGGTATATGAAGGCAACATGGATCTGCCCAGGTACGGCCTGGTGACCTTTACCTGGGGCAACGTCAGCGCCATCGACCGGGCCAGCGGTCTTTTCGTCATCAAGCCCAGCGGGGTGGACTATGACAAGCTGAAGCCGGAGGACATGGTGGTGATGGATCTGGAAGGACACAAGGTGGAGGGCCGCTACAATCCCTCTTCCGACACGCCCACCCATCTGGAGCTGTACAAGGCCTTTCCGGAGATCGGCGGCATCGTCCACACCCATTCCTCTTACGCCACCAGCTGGGCCCAGGCGGGCCGGAGCATTCCCTGCTACGGCACCACCCATGCGGACTATATCTACGGAGAGGTGCCCTGTCTGCGGTGCCTGACAGCGGAAGAGATCGCCGAGGCCTATGAGGAAAACACCGGTCACCTCATCGTGAATGAATTCCGCCGGATGGGCAAGGATCCCATGGCGGTACCGGCGGTGCTCTGCAAGAACCACGGCCCCTTCGCCTGGGGCAAGGACGCCAAGGAAGCGGTCCACAACGCCGTGGTGCTGGAAGAGGTGGCCAAGATGGCTTACCGTGCGGAGACCATCAACAGCCATGTCATGCCGGCCCCTCAGGAGCTGCAGGATAAGCATTATTACCGCAAGCACGGGGCCAACGCCTATTACGGCCAGAAGGAAGAATAATAGAAAAAAAGGAGCTGCGGCATGGCTGCCGCATCCGCTCCGGAATGGAGGAAGAGATGAACAATTTAGAATTGCGCAAGCATGCCAATGACGTGCGCAAGGGCATCGTGACCGCCGTGCACAGTGCCAAGGCCGGCCATCCCGGCGGTTCTTTGTCTGCGGCGGACGTTTTTACTTTTTTGTATTTTGAAGAGATGAATATCGACCCGGCCAACCCCCAGAAGGAGGACAGGGACCGCTTCGTGCTGTCCAAGGGCCACACGGCTCCCGGACTTTACTCCGCCCTGGCCAACAGGGGATATTTCCCCGTGGAGGATCTGAAGACCCTCCGGAAGCTGGGTTCTTATCTGCAGGGACATCCCAACCTTCACATTCCCGGCGTGGACATGGCTTCCGGTTCCCTGGGACAGGGCATCTCTGCCGCCGTGGGCATGGCTTTGGGGGCCAAGCTGGACGGCAGGGACTTCCGCACCTATACCCTGTTGGGTGATGGGGAGATCGAGGAAGGCCAGGTTTGGGAGGCGGCCATGTTCGCCGGTCACCGTAAGCTGGACAATCTGTGCGTGATCGTGGACAACAACGGGCTGCAGATCGACGGGCCCATTGACCAGGTGTGTTCTCCTTATCCCATCGACAAGAAGTTCGAGGCCTTCAATTTCCATGTGATCAACGTGGACGCTCATGATTTCGACGCTCTCAGGGCCGCCTTCCGGGAAGCTAGAGAGACCAAGGGCATGCCCACCTGCATCGTGCTTCACAGCCTGAAGGGCAAAGGCGTTTCCTTCATGGAAGGCAGCGTGGACTGGCACGGCAAGGCTCCCAACGATGCGGAGTACGAGATCGCCATGGCGGATTTGAACAAGATCGGCGAAGAATTAGAGAAGGAAGGTGAAGCGTAATGGCAGACGTGAAGAAAATAGCCACCAGAGAGAGCTATGGCAATGCGTTGAAAGAGCTGGGTGCGGAATATCCCCAGCTGGTGGTGCTGGATGCGGATCTGGCCGCTGCCACCAAGACCGGTATTTTTAAGAAAGCTTATCCCGACAGGCATATCGACTGCGGTATCGCGGAGTGCAACATGGTGGGCATCGCTGCGGGACTTTCCCTGGTGGGAAAGATTCCTTTCGTCAGCTCTTTCGCCATGTTCGCCGCCGGACGGGCTTTTGAACAGGTGCGCAATTCCGTGGGTTATCCCCACCTGAACGTGAAGATCGGCGCCACCCATGCGGGCATCACCGTGGGCGAGGACGGCGCTTCTCATCAGTGCAACGAGGACATCGCCCTGATGCGGACCATCCCCGGCATGGTGGTGATGTGCCCTTCCGACGACGTGGAAGCCAAGGCCGCCGTTCGGGCCGCCATCGAGCACGAAGGGCCCGTCTACATCCGTTTCGGCCGTGCCGCCGTGCCCGTGATCAACGACCGCCCCGATTACAAGTTTGAAATCGGCAAGGGCAGCGTGGTGCGGGAAGGCGCGGACGTGACCATCGTGGCCACCGGCATCTGCGTGGACTCCGCCCTGGGCGCCGCCGAGAAGCTGGCTGCGGACGGGATCAGCGCCGAGGTGATCAACATCTGCACCATCAAGCCCCTGGACGAGGATCTGATCGTGAGCAGCGCCCGGAAGACCGGCAAGGTGGTGACCGTGGAGGAGCATTCCGTCATCGGCGGCCTGGGCAGCGCCGTTTGCGACGCCCTGTGCGCCCAGCTTCCCACCCCCGTGAAGAAGCTGGGCATGCAGGACGTGTTCGGCGAATCCGGTTCCGCTTCCGCCCTTGTGGCCAAGTACGGCCTGGATGCGGAAGGCGTGTACAAGTCCGTGAAGGAATTCCTCGCATAATCAATAAGATCAGGATGGAGCGGCAGGGACCGGAAACGGTTTCTGCCGCAATAAAGGCAGGCACAGCAATAAAATGATTACCAAAGAGAAAGAAGCTGCCAGAGAATTTATTGCTGACTTGTTTATGAGAAACTACGGGAAGATCATGTCCATGGTGGCGAAAGATTATATGTGCCGTCCGATGGCAGAGGATGTTGTGCAAGAGGTCTTCTATGAAGCGGTCAGGAAACCTGACAAGGTGCTTGAACATGAGAATCCCGAGGGTTGGCTCATGGAAGTGGCAAAATTTAAGATGCTGGAGCTGAAGAAGAGACTCTATGCCCGCAGCGCTCATGAGACAGAGGATGTGGAGCAGGAATTGTGGGACATGGAGAATGAATACGGATTGGTTGAGATCCAGATGATTCTGGATGCGGCCATGGGTGTTCATGACAAAACTTTGTTCCTCATGTATTATCTGGAAGGTTATTCTTCAAAGGAATTGGCGGAAAGAGAAGGAATCAGCGAAGTGGCTTTCCGGGTGAGGATACATAGAATCAAGGACAGGATCCTGAAGGAATTGCGGGAAAAAGAAAGCGGAAGGCGCCGCAGGAAGTAATCGCCCCGACATTTTACGTTTCGTGAAATCTGAGACAAATCTGAAAAAATAGTGCTTTGATCTTGATTAATCCCTTTTAAAGTAGTAGTATATTGTGTACAGGTTTCCATAAGTGGGAACATAGCCGAAAACCAAGGAGCATATGAATGGCGGATCGGTTTGAACAGTTCGTTTCAAAGGCAAAACAACATAAAGATTTGTGGAAAGCGGTGATGATGGCCTTTTTACCGCTTCTTTGTTGTGTGATGGCCTGCGCCCTGGAAGGCAGAACGCTGGGGGAGGTTTCTCTGGCGGCCGGAGAATGGAACGATGAGTTGTTCTATTATAAATTGGTGGAGGGAACGGTGCGTTTCGGGATGCCCCAGGGATATTTCGGCTTCAATGAAAGCCACGCCCTGATAGCTTCCTTTGCGGCCTGGAGCCCGGTGCTGGTGCTGCCCTGGATTTTGTGGGGAAAGATATTGGGATGGAGCCTGAGTTCTCCCATATACTGCAATATTTTTCTGATGATGGCCGCCATGTTTTTGTTTGTCCGGCTGGTAAAGCCGGGCTGGAAACAGCTGGGGATTCTTTCCCTTCTGTATGTGTTTTTCACTCCGGTGACCCGTTACATGCTGTCCGGCATGCCGGAGTGTATCTGTTTCTCTCTGGTGATCATCGTGCTGGCCCTGGAGATCAGCTATTTGGAGAAAGAGCATCCGGCCAAGCTGGTCCTGTTATTTGTCCTGACTTCCTTGATGACCCTGATGCGCCCTTATTTGCTGCTTTTCATGTTCCTGCCGGGGTGGTTCTGGATGAGGAAAAAGCGTCTTGCAGGGGCCTTGGGCACCCTGGCGGTAATGGGAGGAACGGGAGCGGTTTATGTCCTGATCAGTCATTTTTTCAGCGCAGAATATTTCACCCCGCTGTTTGACACCACCTGGGCCGCCACTTTTTTCACGGAAGGGATCCTGGCCGGAATCAAATACGTGATCTGGAGACTTCTTTATGTGGGCTGGAATTTCTGTTTGATTATGTGGGAAGGCCTGCGGGGAAATCTTTTTTATGGGGAATATTTTGCCGCCTTTTTCATTTTGCTCCTGATTCTTTTGATACAGACCGTCCGCAATTTTCGCCGGAAAGAGAAAAAACAACTGGTCATCAATTTGAATCTGCTCCTGATCTTCGCAGGAATGCTGGCGGCGCTCCTGCTCATGTACAAAATGCAGGAGGGAAGCAAGCATTTGCTGACCTTCGTGATGGCGGGAATCTATGCCGTCAGCTTGATGGAGACCCGGTTTTACAAAAAGGCCGTGGCGGTGGGAACCATGTTCGCCTTCCTCTTCGTAGGCACGCCGGTGGATTCTTATGAGCATCAAATCCCCTTCACCTCTCCAGAATTGGAGACCAGGGAAGAATATTGGCAGGAAATTTTGGCGGAAAACTGCGAACTTGATACAACTTTGATACCTTCTTTTGATAACGTGATAATCTGGGTATTCAATGACAAGGTGGGGGAAGAGGAACTTTTAACCCCGTACCAGATGTTATATCAGCTGCCGGAGGGGTTTGGCGTCAGCTGTTGTTATTCGGAGTTCATCCTGGACCATTTTGACGAGCTGCAGAGCAAGTATCTGGCGGTGGTGGCGGGAGGCGAGATAGACAGATTATGTCTGAAGAAAGGGGCCAGAGAGCTGGGCAGAGACCAGAGCCTGGTAGTGTATGAGCTCCCGCAGGCAGAGAAAAGGAGCGGAGAATGACGAAAAAGAAAAAGGCGCAGATAGTGGACTGGCTGGTGTTCGCCTTGGTTTTGGCCGGATATACCGCTTTGATGTTTACCTTGTTTTATAGGCAGACCCTGGGCAACACAAGCTATTACCACTCGGACATGAAGGCTTATATATTGGAGATGCAGGGCTTGGAGAGCGGGTATGAATTTCCTTATCCGTTGTTTTTCAAGTTTGCTGCCCTGCTGCATGTGTTTGTGAGGGAGCCGGAGCTTTCCGTGGCGCTGGCCGCAACGATTTTGAACAGCTTCAGCGTTTTGGCCTTGAAATGGTGCATGAATCGAATCCTGGGGAAGGAGTGTGCGGCGGAAAAGCCTGAAAAGAGTCTGAAGCTTGGACTGCTGATCACGGCGGTGGTGCTGGCCCTTTTTTTCGTATCCATGGTATATCCGCCGGACGGCATGTATCTGCCCGGGGTTCAGAACAGGTACGTGGGCGTTTTCTCCCCCAATCCCTTTCACAACGCCACTTACAACGCCACCAGGCCTTTTGCCATCCTGGTCTTCTTCCTGTTCGGCAAGCTGTTGGCGGAATATGAGGAAAGAACAGATTGGAAGGAGTTTCTGCTGTTTTCTCTTTTGCTGTTTTTGACAACGATCACCAAGCCCAGCTTCACTTTTGTGATGGTGCCGACGGCGGGGCTCATCATGCTGTACCGCCTGGTGAAAAGCAAAGGCCGGAATTTCCTGCCTTCCTTCCGGCTGGGGATTTGTTTTCTCCCGACGTTTGCCGCTTTGCTCTATCAATACAAGGGCGTGTTCGCTTCCACCGAAGAGGGGGAGACGGGCATCGGTTTTGGCCTGGCTACAGCCTGGAAGCTGCATTGCGGCAACATTCCCCTGGCCATCGGAGTGGCTTTGGGATTTCCCGCCCTGGTGCTGCTATTGAACTGCAGAGAATTGAAAACGGATAAATGGTATCGTTTTTCCTGGCAGTTGATGCTCGTTAGCCTGGCGGAGGTTTTGTTCCTCTATGAAAAGGGCTTTCGTCTGCCGGATATGAACTTTTCCTGGGGATATATGCACGGGTTGTTTTTTGTCTTCGTAAGCTCCGCCCTTTTGCTGATTCGAAGGACCTGGCAGAAGAAAGATCTGTGGTGGCTGACGGCGGCGCAGTGGCTGGCGTTCGCCTGGCACCTTGCCTGCGGCATCTATTATTTCCTCGGAATTTTCCAGGGGAAATTATACTATTGATGAAACAATCCGATGGATTTCGGAGACTGATAAATCGAGTAGATCGGTCCAAAAAGGACAGAGATACAAAAGGAGTGGAGGTATGAGACGTTTCTGGAGATTGGTTTGCAGTGTGCTTTTGACGGCGGTATTGCTTTCTCCCTGTTTGTCGGGAGGGAGGGCGCTGGCCTCGGAGGCTTCTTCCGCTTCGGATGGGGCTGCCGCTTTAGGAGGGATGACTGCTCCGGACGGGACGATCATTTTGAACGGGACTGCCGCTTCGGAAGAGACGTCTGCTTCGGAGGAGCTGAACCAGGACGATGGATGGGAGCAATGGCTGGAAGAAGCTCGGAAGAGTCTGCAGGATCTCTTGCAGGATCATGCGGTGATGGCGCTGGTGTACCTGAACGATGCTTATGCCGTCAAGGCGGAACCTTCCGAGGAAAGCGGCACCGTGGTGACGGTATCGAGCGGACAACAGGTGTTGATTCAGGACGCTGTCGTAAACGAGGCGGGGGAGGTCTGGGAAAAGGTTCTGCTGAACGTGGAAGATGTTCAGTATGAAGGCTATGTGTCCAGAATGAACTTGGCCTGTTCGGATGAAAAGTTCCTGGAGTGGGAAGCAACCTACGGAATGAATCCGGCGGCTTATCTCCCCATGCCCATAGCGGAGGATGGAGATCCGGTTTACCCGGATATTGAACAGTTCCCGGACAGTTATCGGGCGGCCCTTACGGCCCTGAAAAAAAGCCATCCTTCCTGGATCTTCGTGAAAATGAACACGGGGCTGTTCTGGGATGACGTGGTCGCCAACGAGGTGATCAAGGATCGGAACTGGATCCCTGCTTCTTATCCGGAGTGCATGCGGGAAGAGCTCCGCAGTCCGGGCTGGTGCCGGATCACGGAGGAAGCGTTGGAGTATTACCTGGATCCCCGGAACTGGCTGACGGAGGAGGGGATCTTCCAGTTTGAGCAGTTGACCTATAACGAGTCCTATCATACGGAAGAGGCGGTTCAGACCTTCTTGAATAATACCTTTATGTCAGGGATCATCCCGGGCCTGGAGCTCACTTATGCGAAAACCTTCTGGGCCGTGGGCAAGGAGTTGGGAGTGAGTCCCTTCCACCTGGCCTGCCGGGTCTACCAGGAGCAGGGAAAGGGACAGTCTCCGCTGATTTCCGGCACCTATCCGGGTTATGAGGGATTCTATAATTATTTCAATATCGGCGCTTCCGGAACCACCAATGAGGAAGTGATTACAAAAGGTCTGCAGTATGCGAAGGATAAAGGCTGGACCAACGGGTATCTGTCCATTCAAGGCGGCGCTTCGGTGATTTCCAAGAACTACATATTGGCGGGGCAGGATACCTTGTACCTGCAAAAATTCGACGTGGACAAGACCGGAGGACTTTATGGACACCAATACATGCAGAATGTCTGCGCCCCTTCCAGCGAGGGCAAAAACATCCGCAAGCTGTATGAGGGTGCCGGTTCCCTGGAGAATACCTTCGTGTTCAAAATTCCTTTCTATGAGGGCATGCCGGAGACGGCCTGTGAGAAGCCCACGGTGTCCTATACGGTGTCTCTGCCTGTCCCGGAGGGCTATCAATATACGACGGCTCCGGAGATGAGCATCTATCTGGACGGGGTGGCTTATCCTGCGGTATCCCGGAATGGGAAGCTTTATGCGAAGGCGGCAGACGGCAGTGCGAGGACCGCTACCTTGTACCAATACAACGAAGCTGGGGTGCCGATAGGCATGTCCGTGTGGGAGCTGTCCCATAATGGAGCGGTGTACCAGCCTGTGGAGCTGACGGGGCTGAAGGATCTGCTCATTGGTCATGGAGCTTCCATTCGCATTACGGGGAGATCCGGTATCCGCTTTGTCTCCAGTGTTTCCAAGGAGTTACGTAAGCAACTGCTGGAAACCGGAGTGGACGGATATACTTTGAAGGAATATGGAACATTGGCAATGATAAAAAGTGTAATGAGTCAATTCCCCTTGGTTAAAAATGGGAAGGGTGTATTTGGCGGTATGGCTTATGGTGTGAATGCGGAAGGAAAATATATTGATCAAGTATTTCAGGAAGTGGAAAATCGGTACCAATATACGTCTGTTTTAGTGGGGCTGCCACCGGAAGAATATAAGACACAATTTGCGTTCCGAGGGTATGTTATTTTAAATAAGAATGGGCAGGATGTAGTGTTTTATGGCCCAATATTGGATAGGAATATTTATGATCTTGCAGTATATTTTGTTAATTCAGGTTATTATCCGGAAGGTTCCAGCGCTGATCAATTTTTAAGAAAACTGATCAGCGATGCGGATGCGGTCCAGACGGTACAGGCCAATGAAAATATAACTGATACAAATACACAGTAAAGTCAAAGGAGTTTTTACATGAAAAAGTGGTTGGCCCTGATAATGGCGGGAGGGATGGGACTCGTCCTTCTTGCCGCCTGCGGAGATGGAGAAGAGATAGAGGGCGCTTTTGCAGAAGAGCACGGGGAAATTATAGAAGAAACGTTAAACCCGGAGTCTCAGGAAGAGGCAATGGCGGAGACGGAACAAGGGATGGAGCAGATGCCGGAATCCGTGCGGGAACCGGAACCCAATTTGGTCGATATGACCATGGAGGAGTGCAAGGAACTTGCGGCGTCTTACCTGGAGAAAGGGATGGTGAAAAAGGGACGGGACGTCCTGGAACTGTGCTGGATGCGCTATGGGGACGTGGAATCCTTTCAGAAGCTGCAGAACATGGTGGTGAATGCGGCCGAAGAGTCAGAAGCGATACGGGAGAAGGCGGGCGTCCTGCTGCAGAATCTGGAATTGGAGGAATATCGCAGCGAGGCCGCAGCCGTGATCAGTGAACCGGAATGGGTTCAGATCATGATGCCGAGGCTGCTGGAAGGAAAGCGCAGTTATTATCTGGAAGATCAGAATTCTGGGACTACAATGCTCTGGCAGGTCGGTTATTGCGGATCGGAAGAGACGGATACCAGCGTATGGTATTTGAGTGGAAGCAATGTGATTTTCCTGAGACGGTTTCAGGATTTCCTTTTGATGGTTCAGACCGAGCGCTCGGATGAGGGAGTGTACCAGGGGGCATTTGACGCCTGGAGCTGCGATGGAAAGACCGGAACGGTACTTCACCAGACGGGAACCCTGCAAAGCGGTCTTTTAAACGGGGCGTTTACGGCACAGATTCATGAAGGGGACGAAGAAACTGATCTGTTTGCGCTTTGGCTTTCCAGGGAAAACCTTGTTTATACCGCATATCAGGGAGATTTTCAATCGGATGGAACGACCGCTGTAAAACAGTTGGGGAAAAAGGAAAAGAAGGGATTAAAAGGCACGCAGGAGGGAATGGATCAAATCATCTATGCCTATACGGAAGATGAAAAGAATTTCCTGTTTCGGAATGTGCCGGAGGGAACCGATGTGACGGAAGCACCTTTCGAAGCGACTTTGCTTGGTCTAAGGGACTTGCTGGAATGGGCACCCTATGAACCGGCGGAGCAGGAGGATCAGAATTCTTCTGATTCCGGGGAGGATCGAATGATCCGGATCTCGGATGTGGAAGTCAGGGTATTTGGTGGAAATCTGGAATGGTTTGACGGGATGAAATGGCGTACTCTGGGGGCGGTTGCGGAATACGTCAGCCGAGATCCCTTGAGCGGTTATACCGGCCGTCAGTCAGAGGTGCCGGAAGAGGAAAATGCCGTGGGAACATGGGGGGCCTTTTGCAGGAGGGCCTGGGAACCGGTCAGGTGAAGGAAGCGGCGCCAGCGCCGTCTACTCCCAAACCGTCCACGCCAGCGCCCAGCGAGTCGGCTCCGCCCAGCGAGCAGGCCCCGGCGCCCAGCGAGTCGGCTCCGCCCAGCGAGCAGGCCCCAGCACCCAGCGAGTCGGCTCCGCCCAGCGAGCAGGCCCCGGCCCCGGAGACACCGCCTTCCAGTGAGCCAGTTCCGGCCCCGGAGACGCCGCCCTCCAGCGAGCCAGCTCCGGCCCCGGAGACACCGCCCTCCAGTGAGCCCGCCCCGGCCCCGGAGACGCCGCCCTCCAGCGAGCCTGCTCCGGCCCCAGAGACACCGCCCCCCAGTGAACAAGCTCCGCAGGATCCGTCTGGCGGAGAAGGCTCCGGTGGAGGTGCTTCAGAGCCGACTCCAGGAGATGGAGAGGATATGGAGTGGACTCCTACGCTATAACGGATTTAAATTGGATAAACAGGGAGGAATGCATCTGCATTCCTCCCTGTTTTAAAGGCCGCATGTCCTGCGGCAACCCTTTCTCTGAAGAATTCTCCTTGCATTCCCTCTGTTCTTGTTGTAAAATTTATTCATATATTGGAAAAGAATAAATTCCCATCCGCCCGGTTTTAAAGGGGAAGGGAATGAAAATGAGAAAGGAATCATGTAAAATGGGTAAATATTTTGGAACAGACGGTTTCCGGGGAGAAGCCAATGTGAATCTGACGGCGGATCACGCCTACAAGATCGGACGTTTCCTGGGCTGGTATTATCGGCACGAGGACGGGGACGAGAGATGTAAGGTGGTGATCGGCAAGGACACCAGACGCTCCTCCTACATGTTTGAATATGCGCTGGCCGGGGGTCTGACGGCTTCCGGTGCGGATGTATACCTTCTGCACGTGACCACCACCCCCAGCGTGTCCTACGTGGCCCGCACGGAGGATTTTGACTGCGGCATCATGATCTCTGCCAGCCACAATCCTTATCATGACAACGGGATCAAACTCCTGAACTCCAACGGGGAGAAAATGGATGAGGAGACGATTCTGAAGATCGAGGATTATCTGGACGGCAAGACGGGGGAAGTGCCCTATGCCCGGGGAGAGGACATCGGCTGTACCGTGGATTATGCGGTGGGGAGGAACCGTTACATAGGATATTTGATCTCCCTGGCCACCAGATCTTATCGGGACAAAAAGGTGGGCCTGGACTGCGCCAACGGCAGCGCCTGGATGATTGCCAAGAGCGTGTTCGACGCCCTGGGGGCCAAGACCTACGTGATCAACAATTCCCCCAACGGTCTGAACATCAATCTGGACTGCGGCTCCACCCACATAGAGAACCTTCGGAAGTACGTGGTGGAGCATGGCCTGGACGTGGGGTTCGCCTTCGACGGGGATGCGGACCGCTGCCTGTGCGTTGACGAAAAAGGCAACCTGGTGGACGGGGATGGAATCCTCTATATCTGCGGCTGCTATCTGAAGGAGTGCGGCGAACTCTACGGCAACAAGGTGGTGACCACCGTGATGTCCAATTTTGGCCTGTACAAGGCTTTTGACAAGGCGGGTATCGAGTATGAAAAGACGGCGGTAGGAGATAAATACGTCTACGAGAACATGGTGAACAACGGCTACCGTCTGGGCGGGGAGCAGTCCGGCCATATTATTTTCAAAAAATATGCCACCACCGGAGACGGCATCCTCACCGCCATCAAGATGATGGAGGTGATCCTGGAAAAGAAGACCTCCCTGAGCGAGCTGGCGGCGCCTTTCCGGGCTTATCCTCAGGTGCTGAAGAACATCCGGGTGAAGGATAAGGCGGCGGTGCGCACGGATCGGGAAATCGGGGAAGCCGTGGAAGCGGTGGGCAAGGCCCTGGGGGACGACGGGCGCATCCTGGTGCGGGAGAGCGGCACGGAGCCCCTGATCCGGGTGATGGTGGAGGCCGGAGACCTGGAGCTGTGTCATAAATACGTGGATCAGATCATCGCCCTGATTCAGGAAAAGAATTATGCGGCGGTATAAAGTTTCGTGTGGGGGAAGAAGGGGCTATGCTGACCAGAACCAAGATTAGAAGTTTGACCCATGCTTCCTTTTATGCCAGGGGCCTGGACCTGTATCTGACGGACAGCGTCCTGGAGCTTAGGGTGAAGGAGAAATCCTTTGTGGATTCCATCGAGGCCAGGGTGAAGGGCAGCGGCACGAAGACCTATTCCGTGCGGATGCGCTATGACGATACCCGGGACGAAGTGGTAGACTGCGAATGTGACTGCCCCGCCTTTTACAGTTATGACGGTCTGTGCAAACACCTGGTGGCCGCCATGTTGAAGTATGTGGACCGGAAAGGATTTCAGCGCAAAGAACGGGCGTTGCAGGAGGGAGAAAACGGGCGGGAAAAGGGGAGCTCTTTGTTTCAGAACCGGGAGGAAAATCGGAAACCTACCACGCCCGTGATGAAGCGTCTTTTGGACCAGCAGGTGATTCGGAGAACGGCGCCGCTGACCCAGAGTCAAGTGTTCGGCAAGGTTTGTCTGGAGCCCGTGCTCAGTCTGGACGGAGACAAGGCGACGGCGGAGTTCCGCATCGGCGTGGATCAGAAGTACGTGTTGAAAGACGTCCTGGAATTCGCAGACCGAATGGAGCGGGGGGATGATTACGAATATGGGAAAAAACTGCGTTTCGTTCATCTACAGGAAGCCTTTGAAGCTTCCAGCAGGCCTCTGGTGCAGTTCCTCAGAAGCTGGGTGAAGGAAAACGGCGACAGGTACCGCCAGTCCCGTTATGTGGGCACGTTCTATGTGGGACAGACGAGGCTGCGGGAGCTGCCCCTTTCCGGAAGTGATCTGGAAAGTCTGATAGAGGCTGTGGGGCAAAGGCCCTTGAACGTCATCCTGAAGGACGGGACGGGCCTGGATCGAGGAAGCAGTTGGGAGGCGGACGAATTTTCAGAGGATTTTGAGGAACCGCTTCGCTTATTGGATCATTTGACCTGGGTTTATACGGAAGGTGCGGCGGAACGTTTTCTGCGCATCACCGGGCAGGAGGAGGGCATCCTGCTGGAGGCCAGGCAGCCCAGGCATTATCCGGGCAAACGTCATGAGGTTTGTTTCCAGGAAGGGCATATTTATCTGGAGCCCCTGGAGCGGACGGAGCCCATACGGGACTTTCAGGATTGCGTGGAAGCGGCCGGTTCGGAGGGAATTTATATCCAGAAGGAGGACGTGCCTGCCTTTTGCCGGGACGTGCTGCCCGTGCTGGAAAAATATTATCGCTGCACCCGGGAGAATTTTCGGGAGCAGGATTATGACGTGGTGCCCGTGACCTTTGAGATCTATCTGGACGCTCCCCAGCCGGGGATTGTGACCTGTCGGGCGATGGCGGTCTATGGGGATCGGAAATATAATATTTACGGGGAAAAGACGGATGCGGGTCAGCGGGACCTGGTGCGGGAGATCGCTCTTGGTCAGGAAATTGCGAAGTATTGCAATGCCTATGATACCGAACTTTCCTCCATGGCGGTGGCCAATTCAGAGGATCAGATCTATGAAATCCTGACGGAGGGGATTCCCCGGTTCCAGGAGTTGGGAGAGGTGTTCGTCTCCGATGCCCTGAAGCGGATCAGCATTCCCCGCACGCTCCGGGTGACGGTAGGGATTTCCCTGTCGGGAGATTTGCTGGAGCTTTCCATGAACTCGGAGGATATTTCCCGAGAAGAACTGCTGGAAATTTTGAACCGATACGACAGAAGAAAGAAATATTATCGCCTGCGAAACGGCGATTTCATCAATGTGCAGGGAGAGGATCTGGAAACTCTGGTGGAACTGAAACAGGCTTTGGGACTTTCAGAGAAGCAGCTGCGGAGCCGTCAAGTCACCCTGCCCAAATACCGGGCTCTGTTTCTGGACGGTGAATTGAAGGGCAGCGCCACTTTGTCCGCCGTGAAGAACAGATCCTTCCGCAGTCTGGTCCGCCATATGCGCACGGTGGAAGACAATGACTTCGAGGTGCCGGAGAGTCTGCGGGGCGTTCTGCGGGAGTATCAGGAAAAGGGTTTTTTGTGGTTAAAGACTTTGAAGCACAATGGTTTTGGAGGGATTCTGGCGGACGACATGGGTCTGGGAAAAACCCTGCAGGTGCTGGCCTTTCTTTGGTCGGAACTGTTGGAAGCGGGGCCCTCGGAGAATTGCCGGAGCCTGATCGTGACCCCCGCTTCCCTGGTCTATAACTGGTACAACGAAGTGCGGCGTTTCGTGCCGGAGCTGCCTGTGACCATGGTGGTGGGAACCGGCGGGGAGAGGCAGGCCCTGATTCAGGGGGCGGGTTCCCGGGATTTGCTGATCACCTCCTATGACCTGTTGAAAAGGGATCTGGAATATTATGAGGGAATGGACTTCCATTGCCAGGTCATCGACGAGGCCCAGTTCATCAAGAATCAGAATACCCAGGCCGCCCGGGCGGTGAAAGGGATCCAGGCCGCATGCAGGCTGGCCCTCACGGGCACGCCCATGGAAAACAGACTCAGCGAACTGTGGAGCATCTTTGACTACCTGATGCCGGGCTTCCTATATTCCTACCAAAAGTTTCGGGAGGAGATGGAAGGTCCCATTGTGCAGCAGCAGGACAAGGCCGCCATGGAACGTCTGCAGAAGATGATCCGGCCCTTTGTGCTGCGGAGGCTGAAAAAAGATGTGCTGAAGGATTTGCCGGAGAAACTGGAGGAAGATCTCTACGCCGTCCTGGAGGGAGAACAGGGACAGCTGTATGACGCTCATGTGAAGCGTCTGGCCCTGATGCTGGACAAGCAGACGGAAAAAGAGTTTCAGACCGCCAGGATCCAGATTTTGGCGGAACTGACGAAGCTCAGACAGCTCTGCTGCGACCCGGCGCTGTTGTATGAAGGGTTCCAGGGGGAATCCGCCAAAAAGGAGATGTGTCTGGAGCTGGTCCGCAATGCGGTAAGCGGCGGACACAAGATCCTGCTGTTTTCCCAATTTACTTCCATGCTGGAGATTCTGTGCGACCGGTTGTCCGGGGAGGGGATCACTTATTATGCCCTGACCGGCTCCACCAGCAAGGAGAAGCGCCGGGAACTGGTGGATCGGTTCCAACAGGATGATACCAGCGTGTTCTGCATTTCCCTGAAGGCGGGAGGCACGGGACTGAACCTGACGGCGGCGGACATCGTGATCCATTACGATCCCTGGTGGAACCTGGCGGTGCAGGAACAGGCCGAGGACAGGGCCCATCGGATCGGACAAAAGAATACGGTTACGGTATATAAACTGATCACCAAGGGCACCATTGAAGAGAACATTCTCCGCCTGCAGGAAAAGAAGAGAGAGCTGGCTGATCGGGTGCTGAGTGGGGACGGAATTGGAAGCGGAAGCTTTACCAGGGAGGAATTGTTGGAGATCATCGGCCTGGCGGACCGATAACCTTTTTGGGAAAAGGAAGGGTGAAAACAGGTGAAGAAAATGGGAAAATATCGTAATAATATATTTTGGTGGGGCTTGCTGGCTGTCACCCTTTTTATGGTATGGCTTGTTCAGCGAGCAATTCCTTTTATGATGGATGATGAATGGTACAGCACTCTTCTTTACTCAGATCAGCGGCTCCAGTCCCTCGGGGATGTCATATCCGCCCAGATCTGGCACTTCTTTCATTGGGGAGGCAGGAATATAGCCCATGGGATTCTGCAGATCCTTCTGCTCTGCGGGCCGTTTGTTTCAGATATCTGTAATCTTGCGGCCATTCTTTTTCTGAGTGTTTTGATCGTTATGCTGTCCGGAAGAATGAAAAAGGGACAATGTATTCCATTTTTGTGTATTGCGATTGCGTCTCTACATGCTTTGAATCCTAACTGGAAAATGAGTATGTATTGGCAGGCGGGAGCCAGCAATTACTTGTATATTACCATTATTATTCTTCTGTTTCTATCATGTTATACTCGCAAGCTGGAGGAAGAGGAAAAAAAGGATCTTCCGGGCATCACCCTATTCATTTTGCCATTAGGACTGTGTGCGGGTTGGAGCAATGAGAATATGGGACCTGCGGTCTGGATTTTGACCTTGGGCGTGATTATTTGGAGACGGCGCACTCATAGGAAGATCAGGCCGTGGATGATAGAAGGAAACTTGGCCTGCTTTTTGGGAAGCGGTCTGGTGATTTTGGCTCCTGGAAATTTTGTCAGGGCGGAGCAGGTGGCTTCCAATGAATATGGCTTGCTTTGGAATTGTTTTTTGAGATGCTATTACGTGAGCCGTGCGGCGGCAGATTATTTGTTTTTGGCAATTATTTTGACTGCGATCGTGATATTTCTCAATGTATTTATGTTGAATGGGAAGCTTGACAGAAAAGAGATCGCATTTTTAGCCGGTGCTGTCTTGTCCTGGGGGGCGATGGTTTTGTCTCCCCATTATCCGGACAGGGCTACGTTTGGAACAATGGTATTTCTAGTCCTTGTGTTGTTCTCTCAGATGGGAAAGATTCTGGATAACGGCCGAAATGTTCGTATAGGATGGATAGCGGCCTCCGCAGGTTTGTTGCTTTGGCTGCGGGCAATGTACTTTTTGGGAGAATACATGGCGTTGGATTGGGGGTGGATTTTATAGGAATGAAGTTATGGGGAGGGCTTACAAAGGGGGAAAATACCGGGTTGTCCTGGGGAATCAGCGTTTTGCTGGCGGCCGTCATAATGATTGTTTGTATTGCGGAAGTGCCAGTGATGGGGATTGCCCGGCCGCAGGAGGAATATTCCGTGGTTCTGCTGGGGGACAGCATCATTGGAAATATATTTGAAGGGGAAGGAATTCCGGCTTATTTGGAGGAACAGCTGGGGAAAAAAGTTCTTGGGGGAGGCTTTGGAGGAACAAGTGCGACGAACGAGGAACGGATTCAGCAGCCTTATTCTGTTAAGGATCAGTTGAATCTGGTGAAATTGTCAGAAGCGATCGTCAATCAGGACTTTGCCGCACAAAAGGCACAAATAGCTTATGGAGAGCATTATCGATATTTTATAAACGAGACCCTGGAATATTTTCCAGATACGATACGGAATTTGTCGGACGCAGATTTTGACAAAGTGGAGTATTTGGTGATCGAGCATGGCACAAATGATTACAATAGGGGCACTCGGTTGGACAATCCGGAAGATCCATACGATGAAACGACCTTCGGAGGCGCTTTGCGCACGTCTTTGGAGCTTTTGCAGAATGCTTATCCGGATGTGAAGATTATCTTAATGACACCTACCTGGTGTTGTATTCGCTGGGAGGGAATAACTCAGAATTGCGACAACACGGATTTCGGCGGCGGGTATCTGGAGGATTATGCGAATTTGGAAATAGAAATCGCAAAAGAGTGCGGGGTTTATCTTCTTGACAATTACCATGATTCCGGGATATGCCAGGAAACGCAGGACCAGTACCTTGTTGACGGCCTGCATCTCAATCTGAACGGAGAGGTGTTATTGGCTTCGAGATTGGCTGATAAGATCAGGGAGATTGAAAATTCTCGGAATGAGGAACAATGAGACTGTTGCAGAGGTATAAGATTGGAAATAGCCGTTCGGCTATTTCCAATCTCGGGATTTGTGCTGCCGCACAAAGTCCCTTAAATTTAAATGCCGCCTAATCGGCGGCAGAATGCGAGGAATCATGAAGAATAGGTTCTTGTCAATTCGCAAGGTATTGCTTCATACAGTGGTCTTGCTGGCGATGATGCAGATTCTCCTGGGAGCGGCATGGGCGGTTTTGAATCTGGGAAGACTTCCAGGTTTTCGAGAGACGGAAGAATTGCTGCAGATTGCGGACACCATGACCACGGACGAATACGTGGGCATTTTATATCCTGTTTTCATCAGAATCGCAGGTCTTTTGGAAAAGCTATTTCATGTTCCTTATTATGGCTTCTTGTATCTTCTGCAGTTGGCGGTTGGCTGCTATGCTTTGCTGAAAGTGCTGGAAGGTTTCCGATATAGGTTTTGGATGGCTTTGGCAGTCATGACGATTCCCACCGTAAACCAGCTTTTCCTGGCGGTGCTTCCTCAATCTTTGGCGGCTTCGGCCCTGTTGCTGTGCCTTTGTCATTGCAGGAAGGGCGATTTGCCGAAGGGAGCCGTCTGTTGGCTTTTGGCCGGTTTGCTGTTGCCGGAGTATTTTTTGTTCTGTGCCGTGATTTTTGTGGTTTGCTTGATTGGATGCGGCTTAAGGGAAAGCAGGGTTTGGAGCAGGACGTTTGTGAAAGGAATTATTGGCATGTTGTCCGTCTGTCTGCTGGCGGGCGTTGTGAACGGATTCGCCGTGGAGAGATACAGCCGCGGAAGAATGGCCAGGACGCCCGAGGCGGCAATCCTGCAGCGATTCGTATGGCCGCATTTTTCAGATACTTATTATTTTTGGCGGAACGAGATCAAAGAAGTCTTTACAGAGGATGACATGGTGGAAATATCCAGGTATCCGGAAGGACCGATGTATCAATTTGGCCCGGAGCTGGAACGGGTATATGGCTTGGACACCGCAAGGGACTATTACCTTGGCATGGCGAGAATCACTTTGAGAATACGGACGAAAGAGGTCCTGAAGGACGTTGGAAGGGATTTCATCCAATACGCCTTCCCGCCGGTTGCGCTGGTCAATAATTTAAGGGGAAGGGGCGTATCTTACAGCGGCTGGAATTATGGACACATGTTGGGAGAAAATGGAAAGCTGACGCAGTGCTATGTTTTCTATGCATGCAACGCCTTTTTGGCGGTCCTGCTTCTCGTCTGCTGTTGCGGGATTTTGAGCTTTGCGGCGGGAAAGGGGGAAAAAATCGGTAAGAGGAAAAAATCGGATTCCCTGGTCTTGAGCCTGCTGCTCCTGTCCCTGGGATTGACGCTTTGGTATACTTTGTCCGGAGCGGGCATACAGGATTATAAAAATGTGATGCCGGTGAGCATGGCTTGGGGGATTTTGATGGCGGAACCCTTTTTCGGACGGAAGGAAGGCGCTTGACGTTGCTTTTTAAAAAAGGGTGTGTTATACTGACAGAGGTGGCAAATTCATACATTGAGAGGAGAAACTTATGTTAAATGATAAATCCATTTTGGTGACGGGCGGAACCGGAAGCTTTGGGAAGGCGTTTACCAAATATGTTTTCGAACATTATGATCCGAAGAAAATCATCATCTATTCTCGGGATGAATTCAAGCAGTTCATGATGAGGACTGAGTTTAAAAAATATGATAACAGGCTTCGCTTTTTTATCGGGGACGTGAGGGACAAGGAACGCCTCAAGAGGGCTTTGGAGGGTGTGGATTATGTAGTGCATGCGGCGGCCCTGAAACAGGTACCCGCCTGTGAATATAATCCGGCGGAGGCCATCAAGACCAATATCGGCGGGGCCCAGAACGTGATCGATGCGGTGCTGGATACCGGAGTGAAGAAGGTGGTGGCCTTGTCCACGGACAAGGCGGTGAATCCCGTGAATCTGTACGGAGGGACCAAGCTGGTATCGGACAAGCTCTTCATTGCCGCCAATGCTTATGTCGGCAGCAAGGATGTCTGTTTTTCCATTGTTCGGTATGGCAATGTGGCGGGCAGCCGGGGCTCCATCATTCCCTTTTTTCATAACATTATTAAGAATGGCGGGACGGAGCTTCCCATTACGGATTACAGAATGACGAGATTTTGGATCAGTTTGGAGCAGGGGGTGGAGCTGGTCATCAAGGCTTTGGAGGAATCTGTGGGCGGGGAAACTTTTATTTCCAAAATTCCGTCCTTCAAGGTCACGGATCTGGCGGAGGCCATGCTGCCCGGCTGCGGGAAGCCGGAGATCGGGATCCGGGAGGGAGAGAAACTGCATGAGATCATGGTGACGGCGGAGGACTCTCCCAATACCTATGAATATGAAAAGCATTATATCGTGTACCCTCAGATGGTTTGGAGCGAACACAGGAGAGCAGTCCCGACGGGGAAGAAGGTTCCGGAGAGGTTTTCTTACAGCTCGGATAACAACACGGAGTGGCTGGACGTGGAGCAGATCCGGGAACGGCTTCGGAAACTGGAGCTGGAGAAGTAGGAGTCGGGTCGATTGATGGTCCTTGGACGATAAAGCGGCGGGAAAACGGCAGACTGAGCCGTGAGGAGGAACGCATGGACAAGATAGCGGTATTGATCCCTTGTTATAATGAAGAAAAAACCATAGGAAAGGTCATTCAGGACGTCAGAGAAGCTCTGCCGGAGGCTGTGATCTATGTTTATGACAATAATTCCACGGACCGCACCGCTCAGATCGCCGAGGAGGCGGGCGTCATGCTGCGGCATGAGTACAAGCAGGGCAAGGGGAACGTGGTGCGGCGGATGTTCCGGGAGATTGATGCAGTGTGCTATCTGATGATCGACGGGGATGACACTTATCCTTTGGATTGCGCCAGACAGATGGTGGATCTGGTGCTCTGTCACAATGCGGATATGGTGGTGGGAGATCGGCTCTCTTCCACCTATTTTACAGAGAATAAGAGACCTTTCCACAATTTCGGCAACAGCCTGATGCGGACAGGGATCAACACGCTGTTTCATTCGGACATCAAGGATATTATGACGGGATACCGGGCTTTTGGCTATGAATTCGTCAAAACCTTTCCGGTGTTTTCCCAAGGGTTTGAAATTGAGACGGAGATGACCATCCATGCCGTGAACTACAATATGCAGGTGGACAACGTGGTGGTGAATTTCAGAGACCGACCGGAGGGAAGCCAGTCCAAGCTGAATACTTATCGGGATGGGATCAAGGTCATCCATAAAATGATACAGCTGTACAAAAATTATAAACCGCTGCGTTTCTTCGGCCTGCTGGGTTTGCTCATGATATTTGCTGCGGCTGTCTTCTTTTTACCGGTACTCGTGGATTATCTGGAAACGGGATTGGTTCTGCGGTTCCCTACTTTGATCGTATGCGGGTTTATCGTCATGGCTGGGCTCTTGTCCTTTTTCTCGGGGATGATTCTGGAGGTCATGGCGGCCAAGGACAGGAGAGATTATGAGTACCGCCTGAAATGTGTGGGCAGGGACATGCGTCAGTTGATGGCCGGGATGCCGGAGGCGGAACGGGTGGTACGATAAAGGAATACAGGAGAAGCATATGAATGAAAAAGTCACCTTACGCCCCATGACGGTGGAAGATACAGATTTGATCGTCTCCTGGAGAAACCAGGAGGAAGTGCGGAAGTACTTCATTTGTCAGGACCCGTTTACTCGGGAGGGACATTTGAATTGGATCAGGACGATGGTGGATACGGGAAAAGTGGTTCAGATGATGATCTGCGTGGGGGAAGATTCCCTGCCGGTGGGTTCCGTTAACGTTCGGGATATCGATAGACAGAATCAAAAGGGAGAATATGGTATCTTCATCGGGGAGTCTTCCGCCAGGGGGAAGGGAATTGGAACGGAAGCGGCGAAATTGATGCTGCGTCATTGTTTTAAGGAATTGCAGCTGCATCGGGTTTTTCTGCGGGTTTATGCGGATAATTTCCGAGCGATCAGGAGCTATGAGAAAGCTGGATTTCAAAAAGAAGCTTATCTCCGGGACGACGTATTTGTAAATGGGAAGTTTCGGGATATCATATTGATGGCGGCTTTGAACCAGCAAGGATGAGGGGGTTAGGATGAAGAAGATTACTTTTGTGATTCCTTGTTATCGGTCGGAACGCACTCTTCCATCCGTGGTGGCGGAAATCCAGGAGACGATGAAGGCAATTGGAAGGTACGAGTATGAGATCGTGCTGGTAAATGATGGCTCGCCGGACGATACGCTGGGTACAATTCGGAAGCTGTGTCGGGAGAACCCACGGATACGGGGAATCCATTTCGCCAGGAATTTCGGTCAGCATGCGGCCCTCATGGCGGGTTTACGTCATGCCGCCGGGGATTACGTGGTCTGTCTGGACGATGACGGTCAGACTCCGGCCAACGAGGTGGGAAAGCTTCTGGAGAAGCTGGAGGAAGGTTATGATGCGGTCTATGCCAAATATGAGCACAAGCATCATTCTGCGTTTCGCAATCTGGGCAGCAGGGCTAACGACCTGATGGCCCGAGTGATGCTGGATAAGCCGGCTTCCCTGTATGTTTCCAGCTATTTTGCGGTGAGAAGATTCGTAGTGGAAGACATGATTCGTTATGAGAACTCTTATCCTTACGTGATCGGTCTGGTTCTGCGCACCACGAAGAACATTACCAACGTGGTGGTGAATCACAGGGATCGCCAGGAAGGAACCTCGGGATATACCTTCAAAAAGCTGTTAGGACTTTGGATCAACGGATTTACCGCCTTTTCCGTGAAGCCGCTGCGGATTGCAACCATAATCGGAGGCGTATGCGCCATAATGGGCTTCCTTTATGGTCTATACACCATCGTGAAGCGGTTCATCAATCCACTGGTGCCCATGGGATTCAGTTCCCTGATGTCGGCCGTGGTGTTCTTTGGCGGCATGATCATGCTGATGCTGGGCCTCATCGGCGAGTACATCGGCAGGATCTACATCAGCATGAACAATTCGCCTCAATACGTCATCAAGGAAAAAATCAATTTTTCCGATAATGATTCACCAGCTTCTTGACCCCATGGATCACGTCTTCCACGTCTCCGTCTGTCAGGGAGTAGTAGAGGGGAAGACTCATACATTCGCCGTAATAGGCTTCTGCGTTGGGGCAGAGGCCTTTTTGATACCCTAGTTTTTCATAATAGGAATGCCAGTATACCGGCAGATAATGTACCTGGGAATAGATATTCTCTTCGTGGAGGGCGTCGAAAAATTCCCTTCTGGTACAGTTCAGCATGTCCAGGCGCAGCCGCAGGATGTACAAGTGCCTGGTGGTGTCGGATTCCGGGATCTCCTTCTGTACCTGGATCTCGGGAATCTGGGAAAAAGCTTCGTCATACTTGGCCACGATGGCTTTCCGACGGGCGGAGAAAAGCTCCAGCTTTTTCAGCTGGCTGATCAGCAGGGCCGCCTGAAAATCGGTCATGCGATAGTTGTAGCCCAGGGAAATCTGTTCGTTGTACCAGGGGTCGTCGGTGGGATGGACCATCAGACTCCGGTCCCTGGTGATGCCGTGGGTGCGGGCCAGGAGCAGTTTCTCGTAAAGCTTTTCGTCGTTGGTGGTGACGGCGCCGCCCTCTCCGGCGGTGACGGTCTTCACCGGGTGGAAGCTGAAGGCGGTCATGTCGGCGATGCTTCCCACCGGCCTTCCCCGGTATTTGGTGCCGATGGAATGAGCCGCATCTTCGATGAGGGTCAAGTTATGTTTTTCACAGATGGTGCGGATCTCGTCCAGCTGTACGGCCTGGCCGGTGAAGTCCACGGCCACGACGGCCTTGGTCCTGGGGGTGATGCACCTGCGGATGGCCTTGGGATCAATGTTGTAGGTCTCGGGATTGATGTCCGCAAAAACGGGACGCCCGCCGCAGTACAGGGCGCAGTTGGCGGATGCCGCAAAGGTGATGGGAGTGGTGATGACCTCGTCCCCGGGGCCGATGCCCGCCGCCAGGGCGGCGATGTGCAGGGCGGCGGTGCCGCTGTTTACAGCCACGCAGTATCTGGCACCCGTGACTTGGCACAGGGCCTGTTCCAGTTCGGCGATCTTGGGGCCGCAGGTGAGGAAATCGCTTTTCAAGGTTTCCACCACAGCCGCAATGTCGGAATCATCGATATATTGTCTGCCGTAACTGAGGGGGGTCTTCCGCACGGGGTCGCCTCCCAGAATCGCTAGTTTTTCCATAAGATCCTATCCTTTCTTATAAATGATAAACTTCCATCAGCACGATTAGCCGATAGATGGCCCTTAACCAAAAACCCGCAAATAAAATGTTTCCCCAGATTTTGACCTTGGGATAAGCGTCATAAAGGCCTTCCCAAATATTAAAACATGCTACCAGAATCAAGTACATTATCACAAATGTCAATGGGACCGCCAATCTTTGGAAAAGAAAAACTCCGGGGACAAGTATCACCGCAACAATCCAAAGCGATCGGTTTGTTCCTTTTCCCGTGCTGGAAAGCAGTCGTCCGGCTGACAGTATGCATAAAAAAGGGATACTCATCTGGAGAAGGGGGTTCAAACAGTTTATGCTCTCCCAGAAGGCAGATAGCCACTCCCCGTTTGTGAGAGTCTCTCTAATTGCGAATATCCCGGGAGGGTCGAAGATGTGCACAAGGTCCGCCAGGCTTATGGTAGGGAGCATTGCCAGGGAAGCTGCCAAAAACCTCATCAATGATGCTGCTCCGCACCGCTTTGACAAAATACAGGGTAAGACCATCAAAATAAAAAGGCCGGAAAGAGCAGCTATGTCCACTAAAATGTCAAAAGGCTCCCTTTTTCCAGGCATCCATAGAAAGGATAAATACAGTCCCACTCCCTGGGCCGTCTGTACGTCGTGCACCGCATATCCCGTTATTAAAAAGGTACCCACATATAGGACACCATTCATCCAGGAAACGCATTTGGCAGAAATCCTTGGTTTGAATTTTTCCATTCTGTTACCTCGTAGCGCCGCTTTTGATATATACCCCTGCAGTACTTCTTATTTATGGAAATGCCATATCCACCTCTTCCACCGATAATACCATAAAAATGCGGCATCTGAACGGGCTTGCAAGGATATCAGTTTCTTTTCCATTTCCGGAGTCCACTCCAGATAATATTGATTATTTTTAAAATGCGGAAACCGTTCCACCAAGCCTTCTCTCAGTTCTCGGATAAATGAAAGGCGTGGGGACTGGACTCCATCAAAATAGGAAAACAAGGTATTCACATAATATAATTCTGTAAATCGATATTCCAGTTCCGCATGATACGGCTGTAAGAACCCTCGCTTTTCACATTCTTCGTATAAGAGCATCGCTGCTTTCATACGGTCTCGGCATTTGTCTTCCGTGATGTGATGGACGGTTGAAGCCGAATGCTGATAATAATAATACAAAGGTTCCTCCACTCGTTCAAAATGTTTGAAATATAAACTCCACAGAGGACTCGCACAATTATCTTCGTAAAAAATCCCTTCGGGGAATTCTAAATGGTTTTCTTCAATCACGCTGCGGCGATATATTTTCACCACCATGCTGCCTGACCGCATCAACATCAGTTTATGTTTTTCAAAATTCAAAATTCCCGTTTGCTCCGGCGTATTGATTTGTACCACGGTTCCCACGGCCATGGTATGGCCTTCCACCAGGCTATAGTCACAGCCAACCATGTCGGCGCCGGTTTCTTCCGCTTTATTCAGCAGCTTTTCATAATAATCTGGCGTTACCCAGTCATCACTGTCAATGAAACCGACCCACTCTCCTTTTGACGCATGTAATCCTTCGTTTTTGGCACCTCCCTGGCGCTTGTTCTTCTCATAAGTGATCACGTGTATTTTGTCCGGGTAGCGTTTTTCATATTCCCGCAAAATGTCAAGGGATTGATCCGTGGATGCGTCATTTACCGCCAGGATCTCATAATCTGAGATTGTCTGGTTTACCAAGGAATCAAGACAGTAATTTAATTTTTCATCTTCCGCCATGTTATAAACGGGTACGATTACGCTCAGTTTCATGCGTTTAAAGTTCCCCTCTCAATCTTTGCCTTGCCGTCTTCCACCCGATATACGATATCGCACTTTTCGATGGTCTGCAGCCTGTGGGCGATAATAATCAGCGTTTTGCGGCCATGGAGGCGGTTGATGGAATCCATGATCGCCGCTTCCGTGTCGTTGTCCAAAGCGGAAGTGGCTTCATCCAGGATCAAAACCTCGGGATCATAATACAGCGCTCTCGCAATACCGATTCTCTGTCTTTGGCCTCCTGACAGGCGGATTCCCCGTTCGCCGATGCCGGTCTCCAATCCTTCCGGAAGCTCTTTCACGAATTCATCCAGCTGAGCTTCCCTGAGCACTTCCCATAACCGCTCATCATCGACTTGTTCTTCCGGCACGCCGAATGCAATGTTTTTTCGAATCGTGTCATCCAGCATGAAGATCATCTGAGGGATATACCCGATATTTTTAAGCCAGCCCCTGTAATTTTCTCTTACGTTCCTACCGTCTGCCAGGATTTCACCCTCCTGCGCCACCAGGAGTCCCAGCATGATATCCACCACTGTGCTTTTGCCGGCCCCCGAGATCCCGACGATGCCGACGGATTTGCCTATCGGGATCATCAGGTCCGCATGATCAAAGATCAGTTTTTCCGTATTTGGATATGCATAGGTGATGCCCCGCAGCTCAATCCTGTTTTGGACAGGAAGCTTGGGCGCATCTACGGCGAAGGACATGTCCACGTTTTCTCCGCTGATTTCGTCCTGCAGATTATCGCTGACTCCCATGAAGAATGGTTCAAAATAAGCGATGGAATTGATTTGATTATTGATTCGGTTTACACTGGGAAGCAGGACCAGAGCCGCAGCGGCAAACGTGGTGATGGAGTCCAACATTTCTGATGTTGGCATGCCGGTAAATACCATGAATATCATGTAGCCGGCCATGCAGGCGACACATACGGTTTCAATCAACAGTTTGGGGATGTTGTTGTAGAGACTGTATTTTTGAACCGCTTCCACATAGCCTTTTCCGCACTTCACATATTCGGATACGAAATACTGCTCCTTGCAGGTGATCTTCACTTCTTTGATCCCCTGTACCGTTTGAGATATCCACTTGAAAAGTCCGCTGTAATAATTTTGATTGTCCTCACCGGCCTTATGCATGATCGGTTTCAACACTTTTTTGATCAGGAACAGCAATGCGATCAGGACTGCGGCGATCAGAATCGTCATGGCGCCATTTTGCAGGAAACAGAAGGAAACCACGAACAAAGACACGATTCCGTCCGACAATAACTGAAGCAAGGCCAGGATCAACGCATACATATTGTTTACATCGGAAGTTATGCTCCTCTGCACTACCGCAGTATCCGCATTCAGATAAAACTCATAGCCTCTTCTCAAGTAGTTGCGCATCATCCGTTCCGAGGTACGGAATTGATTGGTGTATACGAAGGAAAGCGTCATCTTTTGCTGGAAATATAAAAAGGCGTTTTTGACAACGAACACGAGGATCATGGTTGCCATGATCAGGATCATAAAGTTTTTCTTGCTTCCCACGCCGCTGAGGTGGTAAAAATAATTTAGGATTTCATTTTCTTCAATCGCATTGTCGTCAAGAATCGTGCTGATCACGGGAACGATGATTCCTACGCCCGCCGTTTGCAGGGCCGCACCGATTCCCATTAGGAAAACGAGCCAGACCATCGTGGCTTTCTGCTTTTTGTCCAATAATACATTTAGCTTTTTTAATATCTGTTGCATTTTTCCTACCGATTGTCCTTCCCCTTGACTGTTGGTGCCTGGGCGAGCGCTTCCCTGATTCGAAGTCAGATTTGCTCGTTCTGTCTGTGGATCAGAGGATCCTCATAACGATCCATGAAATCCGCACCGAGCCGGACTACCTCGTCTGCAAAATGAATTTCTTTTACTTCGGTAAACACCGCCACTACCTTTGAAAAATGCAGATCAGGGAAAAAATTCAGCATTTCCATGGGCACGGTGGCGTCAAATTGCGGATATTCGGCGAACAGCTTCCTATAATCCAACACGTCCCTGGGATGTGGCTTGATGAAAATGGCGCCTTCCGGTTCATACATCGCTATGATGTCCCGGAAGATTCTCTCCCTTGTTTCGAGGGAGCATAAAGGATCTGTCAAAATCAATATTTTATTTGGAAGTTTACTGCAATTCGCTATTTGTTCCTTTAGCCTGTCCAGGTCTCGAATAAAGGCCTTGAGAAGTATCTCCTTGTCCGCTTCTGTCAATCTTTCCACCAACTTCAGGCGAGATTCTTCAATATAGTTTTTTCGGGGATATTTGATCAGGGAAAGATCATTCACTTCCATGTCAATACAATATTTTCCGTAACCGTTCTGGATGAATATCAGATTTAGTTTTTTGGAGAAAAAGGCCTTGATATTAAAATGACCTCTGTTGTCATACCTTGCGTCATCCTTGATCTCCAGGATGTTAAGGCCGTCTTCCATTGCATGATAAGGTATTTTTTTCTGGTTCAAATAATATCCAATCGGGTCGGCGTCACAATATACGTAAATATCGCCGTATTCTCTGAAATCAACCGGGATAAATGGCTCTTCCAGCTTCGCAAATAATCTGGTAAATTTTATGCGGTACAAAAGATTCCCTATGATGTTTCCCGTCCCTTTGCGCCATTTATGCAGCTCCGGAAAATAGTCATCTCTTTTTTCATCGAACTCTATTACTTCAGCGAAAAGTCCGGTGCTTTCCACCCTGCTTTTTAAATTTTCAAAATCGGTGGACAGTTTGCTCAGGACCAGGGTGGCCTGCCCGTGTTTTTCCGCCGGAAGGTTTAATTCTTTCAGATAGGTGACATATACGTGATAATAAGTGTGGCAGACATAAATTCTTTCTTTCATAAAGTGAAACCTCCTAAAAATATGCCAATCCTTATATTGCCATAAAAACGTAGTCATACGTTCTGCCAGCATCCCTCCATCATGATAAGCATTGCATTTACCCAAGACAGAAGAGTCAATGCGGCGGCATAAGGCATTAATTTCTCATTGGATGTCAGCAAATCCTTCCATATCGATTGAAGCAATACGATGCATAATACCATGGTCCCGAAAGTCGCCCTGTCGGGGTAATGCGGGGATAGCACCATTGCGCCGAAGGACAATACGATTCCTGCCAGGAGCACCCATTGTGCAATGCTCAGCTTCCCGTTGGCCACGGCCAGGCGGATCAACAGAGTCAGCGTCAGTAATAGAGCCGAAGGAAATAGAAAATCTGCTCCAGCCGTAAGCATGGACAGAAATCTTTCCCACAGCGTCTCTCCCAGGTTGCCTCTCGGGATCAGCGCACTCCTGACGAAGTTGCCGGGAGCTGCGATCACGAGGACGCTTCCAGCCAGAGAACTGACAGCGCCCTCCATAACCCAAACCGGTATTTTTTGTTTTTTTAAAAACAAATGAAATGCCGTAAATGCGGCGAGCAGGAAGCATACCGGTCCTACGTTTTCATTACTCCATCCGGCCATTACTCCAAGCGGCACAATCCAAACGTGAATCAAAGGCAATGATTGGTGGTCGGTATCTTTTAATTTGCTGAGATATACATACCAAAATACCAGTATCCATACGGATGAATAAACGTAATTGACCGTTCCAGACTGCCAGAACATGCTCATTTTCCAGTTGGCATTCAAACTGATCAGCATAGATGACGCCATTAGGAACCACATTGGACCTTTTTGCCCTGCTAACAGGCAAATGAGCTTTCCAAGCAGCAAGGTCATTGCCAGGTTGCATAGGTCAGCGACCCATTCCGGACACATCAATGTCAGTTGCAGCACTCCGTGGGTAATGCACCGGCCTCCCCAATTTAGGAAGTGCCATTTCTGGCTTTCCACGATATCGGCAAGATTCCTAAGCCGTTCGCCGGTGACCAGATTTGTGGAATACCATAGATCATCCATCATAAAAGGAATCATGCGATGCAGTACAAATTCTGTGACTGCCAGCATGATGGCGCCCGCATACAATATTATTTCCCATTGAAGCTTTGTTTTTGGGGACTTTGTCATGTTTTTACCAGCCATGTTTTCAAAGGATATTTGTATTTATCTTATCAAACAATCTCTTGGTTCGCAATGCTTTTTTGGAAGACTTTGCAAAATCTCTTGGAAAAACTGATTAAACCTTGCAAACCATGGGAAATTCGGCTATAATATTCTAGCTGAAGATACTGTGAAAAGTGAGGAAATGTCATGAGTTCTGGAGAAGAAATGTATGCGTTTGCTGAAAGACTTTTTCCCATCGGAAGGAGTCTCACTGGAGAGGGAGTAAGAGAGAGCCTTGCATTGGTCAAGGAGCAGATCCCTGAATTGGAAATAAAATCCGTGCCCAGCGGGACGCAGGCGTTTGATTGGACGGTGCCGAAAGAATGGGTCATCCGCCAAGGCTATATTGAGGACGAACGGGGAGAACGGATCGTGGATTATCGGGAGAGCAATCTTCATGTGATGGGATATTCCGTGCCCGTGGACAGGTATGTCAGCCTGGAAGAATTGCTGCAGTATATCAAGGTGGAGGAAGGACAGCCGGAGGTGATTCCATATGTGACTTCCTATTATTCTCCGAGATATGCCTTCTGCATGTCCAAAGAGCAAAGGGACGCTTTGAAACCCGGCATTTATCATATGGTGATTGACAGCGACTTGTTCGATGGCGTTCTGAATTATGGGGAGTTGCTGCTTCCAGGAGAATCTGAAAAAGAAGTGCTTTTGTCCACGTATATTTGTCATCCGTCCATGGCAAACAATGAATTGTCCGGCCCGGCGGTGGTCACCTGGCTGGTGAAATGGCTGAAGGGTCTGGACAGGAGACTTTCTTACCGCATTGTCATTATTCCGGAGACAATCGGTTCCATCGTTTATTTGAGTAAAAATCTTTCGACGCTGAAGAAGCGAGTGATTGCAGGTTTCGTGTTGACCTGCGTGGGAGATGAAAGGGCGTATTCTTATCTGGAGACTAGGAAGGGCGATACGCTGACGGATCGGGTGATGAAGAACGTACTCGGTTTCGCCCATCCTGATTATTTGACTTACAGCTATTTGGAGAGGGGGTCTGACGAGCGCCAGTATAATGCGCCCGGCGTGGATCTTCCGGTATGCGATTTTTGCCGTTCCAAATATGGAGAATATCCCGAATATCATACATCGGCGGATGACATGTCCTTGATATCGCCTCAGGGTCTGGAAGACTCTTTGGAAGTGATGAAGCAAGTGATCAGTGCGCTGGAGTATAATCGTTATTATCGGGTCACTTGTTTATGTGAACCCCAGCTTGGAAAAAGAGGTCTTTATCCCACGGTCAGCCGCAAGGGCATTTATGAGGAAGTGAAGAAGATGACGAACCTCATCGCTTATTCGGATGGTTCGGAAGATCTGATTCAGATCAGCAGCAGAATTCATGTTCCCGTGAAGGAGTTGATTCCCATGGTAAAGACGTTGTGCGAAGCAGGTCTGCTGGAGGCTGCCGACAAGCCATGGGGTGTTGAAAGATAAACATTGGTCATAAAGGCGGAAGGGGATGGGGTTTATGTCCAGGATTGCAATCATTACGGCCCGTGGAGGCAGCAAAAGGATTCCCAGGAAAAACATCAAGGAATTTTGCGGCAAACCTATTTTGGCTTATTCTATAGAGGCTGCGCTGGCCTCAGAACTGTTTGAAGAAGTCATGGTTTCCACGGATGACGAGGAGATCGCCGCCATTGCCCGGCAGTATGGGGCGAAGGTGCCTTTTTTCAGGAGTGAGAGAACGGCCAGCGATTTTGCAACTACCAATGACGTGCTTCGGGAGGTCTTGGAGCGTTATGAAGAAATGGGACGAAGCTTTACAACGGCGGCTTGTATTTATCCCACGGCTCCCTTTGTAACGGCCCGGAAGCTCAGGAAGGCGGCGGAAAGGCTTGAAAGCAGTGATGCGGATACCTTGATTCCCGTGGTGAAGTTCTCTTATCCCCCTCAAAGGGCCATGGCGATTGAAGAAGGGAGATTGATTTTTCGGCATCCTCAGTATTTGAGCAGCAGATCTCAGGATTTGGTCCCTTATTACCATGATGCAGGGCAGTTCTATTTTTTTGATACGGCGGCATATCGGAGGAATGGGGAATTGATGACGGGAAATGTACTTCCCTTCGAGGTCTCGGAAATGGAAGTGCAGGATATTGACAATCAGACGGATTGGGAGATTGCCGAATTGAAATATCAAGTTATGAAAAGGGGGGAGGTTAAAGATGAATAAGGAAATTAAAATTGGCAACAGGATAATTGATGAAAACTCTCCTACTTTTATTGTCGCAGAGATGTCCGCCAATCATGGGATGGATTTCAACCGTGCGGTGGCGATCATGGAAGCTGCTAGGAAAGCCGGGGCGGATGCGATCAAGATACAGACCTATACGGCCGACACCATCACGCTGGACTGCGATGATCCTTGTTTTCAGATTACCCAGGGAACCATATGGGACGGAACCACGCTTCATAAACTATATGAGACCGCTTATACTCCTTGGGAATGGCAGCCCAGACTGAAGAAGATTGCGGAAGAAATGGGCTTGATCTTTTTCTCTTCTCCCTTTGACTTGAGCAGCGTGGACTTCCTGGAGGAAATGAATGTGCCGGCCTACAAGGTGGCAAGCTTTGAGATCAATGACATTCCCTTCCTTCGCAAAATTGCGAGGAAGGGGAAGCCCATCATCATGTCTACGGGTATCGCTTATTTGGCCGACATCGAGCTTGCGCTCCGAACCTGTCGGGAAGAAGGCAATGAAGATGTGATTTTGTTGAAATGTACTTCCGCTTATCCTTCCCCCTATGAAGAAATTAATCTGAATACGATTCCGGCCATGAAGGAGACCTTTCAATGCCTGACGGGCTTGTCGGATCATACGTTGGGTACGGTGGTGGCCCAGGCCGGGGTGGCCCTGGGGGCAAAGGTGGTTGAGAAGCATCTTACCCTGCGGCGTTCGGACGGGGGAGCGGATGCGGCTTTCTCCATGGAACCGGAAGAATTTAAAGAAATGGTGGATCATATCCGCATCGTGGAAAAGGCCCTTGGGAAAGTGACCTATGATCTGACTCCCAAACAGGTCGCCAGCAGGGCTCATGCGAGATCCTTGTTTGTGGCCCGGGACATGAAGGCCGGGGAGATCTTCACCCCGGAAAATCTTCGTTCCGTGCGCCCTTCCTGCGGCCTGCACACGAAATATTATGATGATTTGCTTGGAAAGAAGATTCGCAGGGATGCCAAAATGGGCACGCCCATGAGCTGGGATTTGGTGGATTTCGATGAGACATGAACAGGAGCGTTTTTTTATCCGCACAGATGGAAACGAAGTGATCGGAGCGGGGCACCTGATGCGGTGCATTACCATTGCGGAAGCCTTGGCCAGGCTGTTAGGGAATCGGGACAAAATCTGCTTTCTGACTGCGGAAGAGCGTTCGGAAGAGCTGCTGCGAAGCAGGCTTTCCGGGCAGGACGCCCCGGAGGACGGGGGAAGTTTCCAGATCGTGACGCTGGGAACGGATTATCGACATATGGAGGAGGAGCTTCCAGCGTTGGAGTCAATGCTGCGCCGGGAGACCTCGGAAGTCTGCATTCTGGTGGACAGTTATTTTGTAACTGATGTTTACTTAAGAAATCTGAGGAGATACGGCCGAGTCTGGCTGCTGGACGATATGGAACAGCACGCTTTTCCCGTGGACGGAGTGATTAATTATAATTGTTACGCTTCTGTAGAAAAATATCAGCGGTTGTATCAGGGAGGGGGTACTCGTTACTGTTTGGGGAGCCGGTATGTGCCCGTCCGATCCCAATTTCAGAAAGCCGCTTATGTGTTGCGGCCGGAGGTGAAAGATATCCTGGTGACTGCAGGGGGCGGCAACGCCGGAAATGTTGTTCCGCAGCTTCTCAAGACGCTTTTTGGGGAAAATTGTCATTTTCATGTGGCGCTGGGCCGATTCCATACCCGTTGGCAGGAATGGGGAGATTGGGAAAGGAAGAGTCCTCGAATTCATTTGTACGTGGATGTGAAGGACATGGCTTCTCTCATGCGTAAATGCGACCTAGCGGTGACAGCTGCCGGAACCACGGTCTATGAGCTGGCAGCCGTTGGACTGCCCTTCGTGTGTTTTTCCTGTGCGGAGAACCAGGAGCGATTGGCGGAGTATATGGGGGAAAAGGGAATCGGAGGATATGTTGGCGCTTATCACCGGGAACCCGTAAAGGTACTCGACAGACTCCGGGAACAAGTGAGGGAGCTGCGGGAAAATTATTCGCTGAGAGAAGCTTACCAGAAAGAAGAGAGGAAACTTGTGGATGGCAGGGGAGCCGATAGGATAGCGCAGCTGCTGGCGGAGTAGGGCGCAAGTCCGGTGAAAGAAAGGAGGAAAAACCGATGGATCCCACACGAACCTGGAACTGGATCAAGAAGCATTGCAAACCGGAGTGGAAGACGGCCTTCTGGTCGGCGGCCATCCTGGGTTTGCTGATCCATCTGCCCGCCATGCTCATGGACGTTCCCAACCATGACGGACTGGACAGCATGTATTTTGACCAGAACATGATCACCTCCGGGAGATGGTTCCTGACGGTGGCCTGCGGATTTTCCTCTTATTTCACCCTGCCCTGGGTGATCGGGCTGATCGCAGTACTGAACCTGGCTTTGTGCAGCGTCGCCCTGACGGAGTTTCTGGAGCTTCGGCGGACCTGGAGCATCCTGCTGGTCAGCGGGCTGCTGGTATCTTTCCCTGCCCTGGCATCCACCTTTGCCTATGTGTTTACCATGGACGGCTATATGCTGGCCCTGCTTTTGGCGGTGCTGTCGGCGCTTCTGACCTCCCGGTTCCGGAAGGGGTTCCTGGCGGGGGCGGTTTGCCTGGCCTTGAGTATGGGCACCTATCAGGCTTATCTGCCTTTTGCGGTGCTGCTTTGCATTTACGGAATTTTGATGCTGGCTCTGTCGGAACTTTCCCTGCGGGAAAAATTCCGCAGAGGTCTGCGTTATTTGTACATGGGCGTCCTGGGAGCGGTGTTGTATTATGGAATGCTGCAGATTCTGCTAGGGGTTCAGGGGAAAGCGCTGGATACCTATCAGGGCATCAGCGGCGGCATCGGCGGTTCCGGCGGCCTGGGAGGGGCGGGGAACGCCTTGGGAGGTCTGCCCTCCCTTTTTGGCAATCTGTACCGGGATTTTTTCGCCTTCACCTTGAAGGGAACTATATTGTGGAATGACTTTTTTTCCGCCGCCGCATTGCTTCTTCTGACGGCGCTGACCTGTGCGTGCGTCCTACGGCTGGTGATTCGGAAAAAATGGTGGAAGAACCCTTGGTTTTATCTGATTTTGGTGTTGTTGGCGGCGGGGATCCCGCTGGCCTCCAATTTGATCCTGGTGGTGTCCCCGGAGGTCACCTACCATTTGTTGATGCGGTACCAGTGGGCATTGCTCCTGATCCTGATGGTGGCCTTTGTCAGCCGGTACGGGCTGGAAGATGGCACCGACGGCAGGCCTGGGGCGGCAGACTCGAGTGAAGGTGTTGTCGGGAGACCCGGAGCGGTGGATTTGAGTGCCAACACTGGCGAGAGACCAGGAGCGGCGGATTTGAGCGCCAACGCTGGCGATGGGTCTGGAGCGAACGGTTCGGCCGGCCGGGGCCTGTGGTCTTGGGAAGTTCTGTCCTCCTGGGGCATTCTGCTGGCGGCGGGTGTGCTGGTGTTCCACTACGCTGTGACGGACAACATCGCTTACTCCAATCTGCAGAAGCGTTATGAGAAGACCTACGCCTATTGCATCCGGTTATTGGACCGGATCGAACAGACGCCAGGCTATTATCAGGGAATCCCTATCGCCATGATCGGCGTGGTGGGAGAGGAGCAGTTCCCGCCAACGGATGTTACGGGGAAGGTGACTTCCAACATGATCGGTCTGTCGGGAGATTTCCTGCTGTATCGGGGAACGAATTATGAGGCATTCCTCCGTCATTACCTGGGCGCCACCCTGAACATTCTGCCTCAGGAAGCTATGGAAGAGGCCTATTATGAAGATTTTTACTTGGAGATGGGGAGTTTCCCGGCGCCGGACTCCATTCAAATCGTGGATGGAATCCTATATGTGAAGACGGAAAACGTGAACAGATGACGCAGGGAAGAGAGATGTCTGCTATTGCGGGAAAGGAGCAAGCCTATGTCTTTGTTGTCGGTAGTGCTGCCGTCCTATAATGAAGAACAAAATATCGCCAACACGGCCGGAGTGTTGGCCCAGGTGCTGAAGGAAGCCGGGATTGACTATGAACTGATCTTTGTCAGCGATGGCTCCCGGGATGCTACCTATCAGGAAATCCTGAAAGCGGCGGAGAAAGACCCAAGAGTGAAGGGAGCGGAGTTCTCCCGGAATTTCGGCAAGGAAGCCAGTATCTTTGCGGGACTGCAGTTGGCCTGCGGGGATGCGGTGGTGGTCATGGACTGCGATCTGCAGCACCCTCCCCAGGTGATTCCGCAGATGTGGAAGCTTTGGCAGGAAGGCTACGAAGTGGTGGAAGGCATCAAAACCAGCCGAGGGCGGGAGAGCTTGGCTCACAAGCTGTCGGCGGGCCTGTTTTACAGCGTCATGAGCAAACTGATCAAAATGGATATGAACGCTTCTTCGGATTACAAGCTTCTGGACCGGAAGGTGGTGGATGTTCTGACGGCCCTTCCGGAAAAAAATACGTTTTTCCGAGCCCTGACGTTTTGGGCCGGATTCCGCACCGCTTCCGTGGAATACGAGGTACAAGAGCGCCTTTACGGCGTCAGCAAATGGTCCATGTGGAGCCTGATGAAGTATGCGGTCTCCAACGTGACCTCTTTCAGCACCCTGCCCCTGCAGCTGGTGACGGGCATGGGAATTGTTTCGATCCTGTTCAGCCTGGCACTGGGGGCGCAGACCCTGGTGAAATATCTCTCCGGAACGGCGGTGGAGGGCTTTACCACGGTGATCCTGCTGGTTCTGATTATCGGCGGTTTTATCATGGTGAGTCTTGGAATCATCGGACACTATATCGCTCGAATTTATGAAGAGGTGAAGGGGCGTCCCAAGTTCATCATCAGCCGGGTGACGGACAACGTGGACGGCAATGCCACGGGAAGCTGGGGAAGAAGGTGAGGCATCATGGCGGAAGGGAGAGAATTGCAAACCAGCCATGAATATGGCGGAAAAAGCGCCGTCATGGCTGGGAAAAAGCGTATGTCCAATATCGAGGCTTTGCGGATTCTGGCCATGCTGATGGTAACCATGCTGCATTACCTGGACAAGGGAGGGATCCTGCCGGAACTGACAGATTCTTCCTTTTCCCTGAACGGGTATCTGGCCTGGGGGCTGGAACTTTTGTCCATTGCGGCGGTGAACACCTATATGCTGATCAGCGGCTTTTTCCTGGTGGAATCCGGATTCAAAATAAAGAGGCTGCTGGAACTGATCTGTCAGACGTTTTTTTACAGTCTCTTGGTACCGGTGGTCCTGTTGGCCCTTGGGGTTCTGCAGCCCGGCGAACTGACGATTTATCGACTGCTGCAGTATCTGCTGCCCGTCCAGATGAACCACTACTGGTTTATCTCCGCTTATGTGATGATGTACCTCTTTTCCCCGATCCTGAGGGCGGGGGTGAAGCATTTGGGCAAAAACGCCCTGCGGGTCGTGATCCTGCTGCTTCTGCTGTTTTTGTCCGTGAACAAATCCCTTCTGCCGGTGCGTCTGGAGATGGATCAGTTGGGATATGACGGGATTTGGTTCATGTGCGTTTACCTGGCCGCCGCCTATCTGCGGTATTACGGGCTGGAGGAGCTGGAGCGCTGGGCAGGAGCGGTATCAGGGCGGAGAAGAAAGCCGTTAGAGGGGCAGTCTGATTTGTCCCGCAGAGGCTTCGCCGGTTATCTGTTGGCATGGGCCGCCATGCTGGGCGTCACCCTGCTCGTCCGGGCCCTGTATCTGTGGACGGGGAAACTGGAGGATTTTTTGTCCGCAGTCTGCGGTTACAATCATATTTTGAATCTTGTGGCGGCGGTGTGCTTGTTTGTGGGATTCTACTATTGGAAGCTTCCGGAAGGCTGGTTTTCCAGGGCTGTGGTGCGCATCGCCCCCTATACCCTGGGCGTGTACCTACTCCAGGAACAAGTGGAGGTGCGTTATTTGTGGCCCGCCTGGCTGGGGGCCAGTTCCCTAGGCAATCCCCTGTGGTTCGTGGTGCGCTGCCTCCTTTCCGTGACGCTGGTCCTGGCCGTGGGAATCCTAGCGGACATGCTGCGGGGGCTGCTGTTCCGGCTTCTGCGGAAGCCGCTGTCCGGCGGCAGGCTGGATGAATTTTTGAAAAAAATAGATCGGCTGGCCGCCGAAGGGAGATGAGGGAAAGGATGGGGAAGGAAAAATCACAGGCATTTCGTTTCAGGGCTTTTGAAGGCCCGGTTCCGCAAGCCTGGGCCGCCTTTTACCGGCTCTGTGAAAAGGTATTGTTCCCGGCGATACTGCTCCTGTACCCCCTTCGCCACATCCGTTACGGCGTGGAATGGTGGGATACGGGGTATAATTACGGCAACTTCCTGTTCATGGACCGGATGGATCCCATGTGGGTGTTCAGCACCTATCTTGGGAACGCTCTGGGGCACTTGTTCACAAAGCTGCCCTTTGGAAACCGAATGCTGGGTCTCAATGTATACACGGCGCTGTTGGTGATCCTCCTGGCGCTGTCAGGATATTATTTTTTCACCAAAAAGGGAAAGCTTCCCGCCTGGATCGCTTTCCTGGGGGAGTTGCTGGCCCTGAATCTCTGCTGGTGCCCCACGGCCCTTTTGTATAACTACCTGACCTATGTGCTTTTCGGTGCGGGGGTGATGGCCCTGTACTGTGCCCTGACGGAGGAAAAGAACTGTTATTTCGTGGTGGCCGGAATCGCCCTGGGGGTCAATGTCTTCGTGCGGTTCCCCAATCTGGCGGAAATGGGGCTGATCGTCGGCGTCTGGGCCTACGGAGTCATCCGGAAAAAGAAGTTCCTGTGCATCTTGCAGGAGACGAGTTGGTGCGTCCTGGGATATGCGGCGGGAGCTCTGCTGTGTCTGGGGTATTTGTCCCTGCGCTACGGCTTGGGAGAGTATGTGTCCGCCATTCAGAGACTGCTCGCCATGCCAGCGGAGGCCTCCGGCTACACTCCGGTCTCCATGGTCTTGAGCCAGATTGAGAATTATCGCCATAACCTGACCTATGCGGGATATCTTCTGTTGTTCACGGCTCTCGGCGTGCTGGGGTTTGCGGTTCTGCCGGAACGGCTGGTGAAGCTGAAAAAACTGGGCTATACGGTCTGCGTGTTCCTGGGATTTTATTTTCTCATGATGCGCCGCAATATGTTCAATCTGCGGTATACTACCAAGGAAAGCGTTTTCCAGTGGGGGGCCCTGTTCCTCACCGTCACCATTGTCCTGGGCCTCGTGACGATCTTCCGAAAGAAAGCGGAGCCCCAGGATAAGCTGATGTTGGGGATGGGGATTTTGATCATCCTGATCACCCCCCTGGGCAGCAACAACCATCTGTATTCCAGCATCAACAATTTGTTCTTCGTGGCTCCCTATACTTTGTGGGTGCTGTATCGCCTGCTCCGGGCCCTGCCCCAGGAGTGGAAGCTGCCGCAAAACTTGTTCCAGAGGCTTCCGGCGCTGGGAAAGCTTTCCAAGTTCCGCATTTTCACCTTCCCGGCGAAGGCTATGATCCTGAGCGCCCTGCTCGTGCTTTTTGTGCAGAGCATGGGTTTTGGGCTCGTATACGTGTTCTCCGAGAGCGGAGGAGGGGAAAACCTGCACACCGCCATCGAAGGCAATGACACCCTGAAGGGGATGTACACCTCCCCGGACCGTGCCCGGGTTTTGAGCTCTTTGTACGGCTACGTGGAAGAGCGGGGGCTTGAGGGCCATGATATCATCGTGTACGGCGGCAGCGTTTCGGGCTGGATTCCGTCCCTGCCCTATTATTTGAACATGCCCTTTGCTATCACTTCCTGGCCGGAAATGGCTTCCTACAATTTAAGCGTGCTGGAGGCGGATTTGGCGAAGCTGACGGAGGAGATTGGCGCAGGGGAGAGAGAGGTCCCAGCGGTCCTGTTGGAAGCGGGCCTGCGGGAACAGCTGGAGGAGGAACTGGGGCAGATCGTCCTGGGTGAGGGCGCTTCGCAGGAGGATAGAGATGCCAAGACGGAAGCCTTGTTCGCATGGATGAAAGGATATTCCTACCGGGTTGTTTTTGAAAATGAAAAATTTATTTTACTGCTCGGCGAAATCTGATAGATCGCTTTAAAAATTTGGCTGAAAGAGAGGATGAGGAACATGATTAATTTTAATGTACCTCCTTATACGGGGCGGGAAATGGAGTATATCCGCCAATGCGTGGAGAACCAGAAAATCTGCGGGGACGGGCCGTTTACCAAAAAATGCAATGAATGGATGGAAAAGAGGATGGGGACTTCCAAGTGCCTGATGACCACCTCCTGCACCCATGCCACGGAGCTGGCGGCTTTCCTGGCGGGGATCGAAGAGGGGGACGAGGTGATCATGCCCGCCTATACTTTCGTGTCCACGGCCAACGCCTTCGTGCTCCGGGGAGGAGTGCCGGTCTTCGTGGACATCCGGCCGGACACCATGAACATGGATGAGAAGCTCATAGAGGACGCCATCACGGAGCGCACCAAGGCCATCGCACCGGTGCATTATGCCGGGGTGGCCTGTGAGATGGATACGATCATGGACATCGCAAGACGGCACAATCTGATGGTCATAGAGGATGCGGCCCAGGCCGTCATGTCTTTTTATAAAGGAAGAGCTCTGGGAACCATCGGAGACTTCGGCTGCTACAGTTTCCATGAGACCAAGAACTACAGCATGGGAGAAGGGGGCGCTCTGCTGATCCGGGATCCGAAGTACGTGGAGGAAGCGGAGATCATCCGGGAGAAAGGGACCAACCGCAGCAAGTTCAACCGGGGGCAGATCGACAAATATACCTGGGTGAATTACGGCTCTTCCTATTTGCCCAGCGACATGAATGCGGCATATCTCTATGCCCAGCTGGAGGAGGCGGACGAGATCAACGAGGCCCGGCTGCGCAGCTGGAACCGCTACTATGAGAACCTGAAGCCCCTGGCCGATGCGGGCAAGATCGAACTCCCCACGGTGCCGGAGGACTGTGTCCACAACGCCCATATGTTTTATATCAAGACCCGGGACATTGAAGAGCGGACGGACTTTATCGATTACTTGAAGGCTTCCGGGATCTGGGCGGTGTTCCATTACATCCCGCTTCATACCGCTCCGGCGGGCCTGCGTTTCGGCCGCTTCCACGGGGAGGACAGATATACCACCCGGGAAAGCGAGCGCCTGGTGCGCCTGCCCATGTACTATCGCTTGACGCTGGACCAGGTGGATTACATCTGTGAAAAGGTGAAGGCTTTCTTTTCTCCTTCGCAGTCTTGGAAGAACGTTTGAGTGATTTTTGATGGCGAGGTAGAAAATGTCGATAATAATTTTGACGCTTTGGCTGGGGGTTCTTCCTCTCTTTGTAGGAAGTCTTGTGGGAAACGGCTTGTTGAAATGGAAGAAAAACTTGCCTTTTATATGGATTTCCGGGCAGATTCTCCTTTGGGCCCTGTTTCAGCTGATCTGCGTTCCCTTTATCCTTCTGCAGAAGGATTTTGCCCAGCTGGTGAGAGTTTATGGAGGCATGTGCGGGCTGTTGGCGGTCCTGGCCCTTCTTTTGGGAAGAAAGTATTGGAAGAAGCCTGCGCCAAAGGGCGTCGTGGTGCCCGCAAAAGAAGAGGGGGAGAAGTGGCGTCTCTGTTTATGGAGCGTTTTTTGCCTGCTTCTTGTATTTCAGCTCGTGCAGGCGTTGAGATTGACTTACAGTGACGGGGATGACGCTTTCTACGTGGCGGTCGCTTCCGTGGCGGAGGAGAGCGGTTACATGTACATGAAACTGCCCTATACCGGCGGTGCTACCGGGCTGGACGCAAGGCATAGCCTGGCGCCCTTTCCAATTTGGATTGCGTTCCTGAGCAGAATCTCAGGAATGCAGGTGGTCAGCGTGGCTCATATCGTGGTGCCTTTTTTTTCCATATTAATGGTTTATGGGATCTATTATCTGATTGGCAACAAATTGTTTGGACGGACCGGAGAAAAGTTACCGTTCTTTTTGGTATTGACTCAGCTTCTGTTTTTGTTTGGAGGTTATTCTGCCTACACAGCGGAAAAATTTCTGCTTGCGAGGAGCAGGCAGGGAAAAGCGGCCCTGGCGGGACTTATTCTTCCGTTTCTCTTCTTTTGTTTCCTTCTTTTGCTGGATCGAGTGCAAGAGCGCCAGAAAGTTGAGGGGAGCATATGGACACTGCTGGTATCCGCAATGATGGCTGGGTGTATGTGCAGCACCCAGGGAGCGGAACTTTGCGGGTTTTTGACGGTGGTTTTTGGCATATGTGCCGCAGTCGGATATCGCAGGTGGAGAATCTTGGTGCCGTTGGCGTTTTGCTGTCTGCCTGCCGCCTGTTATGCCGTCATGTATGTTCTTCTTCGCTGAGGATCCATCAATAGTCGGGGTTCCATAAGTAAAATCTGCAGGGAGGGAGGAAGCGTTGCCGTGCAGGGAATCGTAAGGTTTCAGAGCTTCATGGGAAACGGGTTGATCGTTGAGTGGTACCTGATTTCCATATTATACTTGATGTTGAGGGAAAAAAGAAAACAGATGCGTATCCTGTTCATTTATGTTCCGCTGGCACTGTTATTGCTCTTTTTCAATCCCTTGTTCACGAAATTGGTCTTGAGAATGGAAGACATTTATTGGAGGCTGCTGTGGCTGCTGCCGATCACCATGACATTGGCTTATGCGGCGGTAACCCTGTATGGCAGAATGAAGGGGAAAATCCGAATGGTTTTTGCTCTGCTTCTGGCGGCATTGGTGATGTTTTCCGGCAATTATATATATGACGATGGCTTTGTACAGGCGGAGAATCCTTACCACATGCCCCAGGCCGTGGTGGACATTTGCGATGCCATAGAGATAGAAGGCAGGGAAGTGATGGCGTTGTTCCCGGATGAATTATTGGTTTATGTGCGCCAGTATGCCCCGACCGTCTGTATGCCTTATGGCCGCGAAGTGTTCAGCAGAACCACGGACCTGCATGTAGCGGTTCAGGAGGAGGTCATCGATGCGCAAAAACTGGCAGTTCTGGCAAAGGCCCAGGGTTGTCATTACGTCATTCTTCCGGAATCTCGGGAAATGAGAGGAAGTCTTCTGGAGTATGACTACGAGCTCTTTGCCGACATGGACGGCTATGAGATATATAAGGACACCACGATGTATTTCGGGTATTGACCCGCCGCAAGCAGAGACTTGAGGAGTCCGGCAGCTCGCCTTTTTGCCGTCCCTTTATTCCTCTTCCGTTGAGTAAACCCTGTCATAATAATGCAGCACGTCTGCAAAACGCTCCGCAATCGCCTTTCGGCCCTCTATTGTCAGGTGAAGATTGTCCACCAGATATTTGTCCGCATTGCTTTCATCGATGGTGCCGTAGAGGTTATCCACGAAGGAAATTCCCCTTTGATAAACATATTCCCCCTCTTTGATCATATAAGTGGAAAGCGTGTCCCATCCGTACCGATAGCTTTCACTGCTTACGTATTCCCCTTTCTCATTGACGGCATGGGCGTAGGGCGGGGACATGACGATAATCTGGATATGGGGATAATATTGCCTGAGCAAGTCAATCCCGGCCACCAGATTGCCCGTAAATTGTTTGATGTCCGAGTCATTGGCATCATTGTACATTTCATGACCGGCCAAATAATCGCTGGCATCATATAGGATTACGATAATATCCACGGTGTTGAAATCTATGGACATCAGGGTGCGGAAGGTCTCAAGGTCTTCCTCGGAGAAATGATTGCCTTCATCTTGGAAAAGGGTCTCATAGGTGGGATCCACCTCGTGGGTAGTGAGGGCCAGGACCATCCAGTAAAAGTTAAAAGCATCCTGAGGAGAATAAAGCAGAGGATTGCCGGAAGCCGCCAGGTAGGAATTGGGGAAGGCGCAATTATAAACCGTGGAATCGGTCAGATCCTCGATCATACTCGCCAGGTTATCTTTCGAGCCCTTGTCATCCGCAAAGGGAGCGTTGCCGAAAGCCACAATCCTGGTAACGCCGTCGTCAGCGGGGTTTACCATTCCCTCCGGCAGGCGGAAAGGAAAAATGGCATCCATGGTGTCTCCCTGGAATTCCGGCGCCTCATATTCGTCCGGATCCGCCCAGGAGCCAAAATGGGTGATGCGCCAGCCGACCAGGAAAACGGTACAAACTGCCACTGCCAGGAAAATCAGATGAAAATAAATATGAAAAGGCTTTTTCCCGGGGGAAAGCTTTTGCGATGTCTTCGTTTCAAGCGACTCTTCCTCCGTTTCGTAAAGTTCTTTCTCTATTTCGAAGGGTTCTTCTTCTGCCGTCCCCTGAGATAAGCCGGAAAGACTTGAAATGGGTTCTTTGTCAAGGTCGATGATTTTCGGTTCGGGAAAAGAACGCATTGCCGGTCGCCCCGGTTCCTGTTCCCGATGGGTTCTTTTTTGCATTTCATACCTCGTTTCGATTTCAGTTTCAAAATATGAGATTATTCTACTATTATGTGAAATAAATGTCCAGAATATTTGAAAATTTAAGAATTTCTGAATAATTTGTCCTTGTTCTTGCCAATGGGAAACCTTGATGATATAATACTACATTATTGAATAATGGGGGCATTATGGGAATGAAGTTGTTTGGCCGCAATAAGAAAATAGAGGAAGAGGATTTTCGTTACAGTCCGGAAGAGCTCGGGGTTTACGAAGAGGAACCCTATGAGGCGGAGGAACTTGATGGGGAAGCGGAACCTTATGAGATGGAAGGGTCTTATGAGGAAGCGGAACCTTATGAGATGGAAGGGTCTTATGGGGAAGCGGAACCTTATGAGTTGGAAGAGTCCTGTGACGAGGCGGAACCTTACGGGATGGAAGAGTCCTATGACGAAGGGTCCTATGAAGAAGAGTCTTATGAAGAAGAGCCTTATGAAGTAGAAGGGCTCTATGAGGAAGAGGAACCTTATGAGGCGGAGATGGAAGAAAATCCCGAAGAACTGGAGTTTTATGAGGAGCCTTATGAGGAAGAGGAATTTTATGAGGAAGAAGGCTCTTGGAATGATGGCGTAAAATTCGTTCCCGAAGGGGGACAAGTGGTTTATGAGGAAACGGCTTCCTGGAATTCCCTCGATCAGATGGAAGATGAATTCTCAGGCACTTTTGGGGAAGAAGAGACAGAGCGGGCCGCTAAAAAAGGGAGAACAGAGTCAAAAAGATCGCTCCGCATAGGAAAGCGGGGGATTGTGGCGGCCTATGCCAGTCTTTTGCTTGTGATCGTGGCAATGGTGGTTGGAGGAATTTATTATATTAGAAGCAGGGCGGATGCCGAAAGACAGGAGTTCGTCAGCGTGGGGAGTTCATTGGCGGATATTGAACTGCCGGGTCAGACCGGCCTTCTGGCGGTGGCGGATGCGGAAGCGGCCAAGAAAGCGGCGGCGGAGGCTCTGGCGGAAGAACGGCGCAGACAGGAAGAAGAGGAAAGACGGCAGCAGGAGGAACAACAGAGACAGGATTACGAAGAGACGGATTATCGCAAGCTGATTACGGTAACCATGAACTTGTCATCCATAGAGAAGGATTTGAAAATCAAGTTCGTCAATGACGATACGGGGAAACTGATTTCCAATGTGCCGTTTGCGGTTTTCGTGACGGATGCGGAAGGGAAAACGTCGGAATGGAAGGATGATGACATGGACGGCATCATCTATAAGATTGATCTGACGCCTGGCCAGTATTCCGTGAAAATGGCCGCTTTTGAGAGTGCCAAATATGATAATTATGAATTGCCGGAAAAAGCCAAAAAGGTGGAAGTCAAGAAAGAAATCGTATATGAAAAAGTGGATGTTTCCGATGAAGTGAAGACGGAAGACGAGGTGGATGTTTCCAAAGAAGATAATAGTCGGCAGCATGACGTGCAGGTCGAAGAGAAACCGCAGGATACCGTGACCTGGGTGGACAGCGCCACGACTTCTGAAGAATATCAACAAGTGGATAAAAGCACCATCGTGGATCCCATGAGTTTGGCTTATGCAGGCAGTTTTCAGCGGCTTGCCGAGTTAGGCTCCCTGCAGGCTGCGGCAGGGGTGCGGGCGGAGAAAGCCTCCCTTATTGTGGGAGAAACCGTTCAGCTTAGCGCTTATGTGGAAGGAATAGACTTGGTCAACGTGGCGTGGAGCAGCGATAATGCCGGTGTGGCCGCAGTGGACGAAAGCGGGAAAGTGACTGCGGTGGCCCGCGGAACGGCCACGATTTCCTTTACTGCCAACGATGCGGTCAGCCCCGGGGATGCGGCGGTTTATTCTGCCGGCTGCGTCATCACGGTAGTGGCTAAGAGCGAGGTTCAGCTGGATCAGTCTTCTCTTACCGCCTTTATCGGAATACCGGTAACTTTGAACGTGACCGTGCAGAGCGGGGAGGACTCCGCCGTCATTTCAGTGGAATCTTCCGATGCCAACGTGGCTGTGGCGACTCTGGAGGGGAACGTGATTACGGTGAGCGGAGTAAACGTCGGAAGCGCTGTGATCACTGTGACGTTGAACGATGCCGGTCAGGAGGCGAAGGCGGCCTGCGCCGTGACGGTGAGACAGGACCCCAAGCAGGATCGGGAAAATCTGTTGAAGGATGTGAATGGCAATCAGGTCTACGTGTTGGAGAACGGAGGATACCGGGAGGCCTGTTATGCGGATTACTATACTGCGGAGGCCTTTTATATCAGAGGGGAAGAGAAGCATACCGGCTGGCAGACCATAGATGGCAAGGTTTACTATTTTGATGCCGATGGAAACAAGGTGACCGGAGAGCAGGTAATCGAAGGTGCAAAATATACCTTTGACGCAAATGGCGTGCTGGTGACCGGTTCTGGCGTCAGGGGAATCGATGTATCCAAATGGAATGGCAGCGTGGACTGGAAAGCGGTAAAAAATTCCGGAATTGATTTTGTCATCATTCGCTGCGGTTACAGGGGTTATGGCTCCGGCGTTCTGGTGGAGGATCCGACTTACAAGAAGAACATCCAGGGAGCTACTGCGGCGGGGCTGAAGGTGGGAGTTTATTTCTTCACCCAGGCGATCAGCGCCGTAGAGGCGGTGGAGGAAGCCTCCATGGTACTGGAACGGGTGAAGAATTACAGCCTTTCTTATCCGATTTTCCTGGATGTGGAATCCAGCGGAGGAAGGGCTGACGGAATCGGCAAGGGGGTTAGGACGGAGGTCTGCAAGGCCTTTTGCGAGACCATCCAAAAGGCAGGTTATACTGCGGGAATTTATGCCAACAAAACCTGGCTGACGGAGAAGATCGATGCATCGAGCCTGAGTTCTTATAAGATTTGGCTGGCCCAATATGCAACGGAGCCCACCTATACCGGAAAATATGACATGTGGCAGTATCAGAGCACCGGCCGGATCAGCGGGATCAGCACGGACGTGGATATGAATTGGAGCTACATGGAGTAACAGTTCAGCCAGCCGCCTGATTTGATTGAAAATCGTGCTTGCACGAATTTTCAATCATGTCTGGCGGCGAGTCGAACTGCGTTCGACTTGGGGGCAGCCATTTTATGAGCAAAGGTAGTCGCAAAGCGACGGAAAGCGCATAGCGCGGCTTTGCGAATGGCGCAGCTGAACTGTTGTTATAATGGGATATTGATAAAAAAGGGGTTATCTGTTATACTAAGGCAGTGATTTCGGGTGCAAAAAGCACTTGAAAAAGCATAAGACAAATAACAATACGGCGAAAGGAAAAAGAAATCTGAGGATGAGAACTTATCTGGTGACGGGCGGAGCCGGTTTTATCGGATCCAATTATATTCATTATATGTTCCGCAAGTACGGGGATGCGATCCGCATCATCAATGTGGACGCCCTGACCTATGCGGGCAATTTGGAAAATTTGAAAGATTTGGAAGGAAAGGCTAACTACACGTTTGTCAAGGCCAATATCTGCGACAAGGAGGCCATCTCGAAAATTTTTGCCGAAAATGACATTGACCGGGTGGTGCACTTTGCGGCGGAGAGCCATGTGGACAGGAGCATCCGCAATCCGGAGGTATTCGTGCAGACCAACGTGCTGGGGACGGCCGTGATGCTGAATTGCGCCAAAGCGGCCTGGGAGCTTCCGGACGGCACCTTCAAGGAAGGGAAGAAGTTCCTGCACGTTTCCACGGACGAGGTGTACGGTTCCCTGGAAAAAGAAGGGGAATACTTCTATGAGACCACTCCCTATGCGCCTCACAGCCCGTATTCCGCCAGCAAGGCCGGTTCGGACATGTTGGTGAAGGCCTATATGGACACCTATCATTTCCCGGCCAACATCACCAACTGTTCCAATAACTACGGTCCTTATCAGTTCCCTGAGAAGCTGATCCCCCTGATCATCAACAATGCGCTGCAAGGCAAGAAGCTTCCCGTGTACGGGGACGGCAAAAATGTGAGGGACTGGCTGTACGTGGAGGATCACGCCAAGGCCATCGACATGGTGCAGGAACAGGGCCGGCTGTTTGAAACTTATAACGTGGGCGGTCACAATGAGAAGCAGAATATCGAAATCATCAACATCATCATCGAAACTCTGCAGGAGATGCTGGAGGATTCCGACCCCAGGAAGGCCCTGGTGACCAAGGATTTGATCACCTATGTGGAGGACCGCAAGGGTCATGACCGCAGATACGCCATCGCCCCGGATAAGATCAAGTCGGAGATCGGCTGGTACCCGGAAACCATGTTCAAGGACGGTATCCGCAAGACCATTCAGTGGTATTTCGAGCATGAGGACTGGATGAAAAACGTGACCAGCGGGGATTATCAGAAGTATTATTCCGAAATGTATGGGAATAAATGAGAACAGACGGAGGAGTATGCGCACAGGGCGCAGAAATTAGAGTCGGATGAAGGGAATCATCTTGGCCGGGGGTTCGGGAACCCGGTTGTATCCTTTGACAAAGGCCATTTCCAAACAGATCATGCCGGTCTATGACAAGCCCATGATCTATTATCCCCTGTCCACGCTGATGCTGGCGGGCATTCGGGAGATTCTGATTATCTCCACTCCCAGGGATCTTCCGGTATTCGAGGAACTTCTGGGTGACGGCAGTCAGCTGGGGATGGAGATTCATTATGCGGTGCAGGAATATCCCAGAGGGCTGGCGGACGCCTTTATCATAGGCGCCCAGTTCATTGGAAATGACAGGGTGGCTCTGGTGCTGGGGGACAATATTTTCTATGGACAGAGCTTTTCCAGGGTGCTGCAGGAAGCGGCCTCCAGGGAAAAGGGGGCCACGATCTTCGGCTATTACGTGCGGGATCCCAGGGAGTACGGGGTGGTGGAGTTCGACTCCGCAGGAAAGGCCATTTCCATTGAGGAAAAGCCCCAGAATCCCAAGAGCAATTATGCGGTGCCAGGTTTGTATTTCTACGACAACGACGTGGTGGAGATCGCAAGGAACGTGAAGCCTTCCGCCCGGGGAGAGATCGAGATCACCAGCATCAACAACGAGTATTTGAGCCGGGGCACCTTGTACGTGGAGACATTGGGACGGGGGTTCGCCTGGCTGGATACGGGCAACCATGACGCCCTGCTGGATGCGTCGGATTTCGTGGCGGCTTTCCAAAAGCGCCAGGGACTCTATATTTCCTGCATTGAAGAGATCGCTTATAAAAGAGGTTTCATCGACAGGGAGCAGCTTCTCCGGCTGGCGGAGCCTTTGATGAAGACCAATTATGGCAAATATCTGGTGGAGATCGCAGACGGCCTGTAAACTGCGGGCCGGGAGCGGCTTAGGAAGCAGCTGGTCAGCGATGCCTTTGGAAGGGCCGTCGGCTGTGAGGAAGGCTTTTTTGGAAGCGGCCGGGCCGGAAACGGCTTTGGAAATGAGCCGCGGGGGTGTTTATTGATGCGCTTGTGGGCTGGCCGGGCGGGTACCCAGGTGGCGGGCCAGGAGGAAAGGATTGGAAGGATGGGACAGATAAGGGTAGAAACCTGTGAAATTGAGGGACTGAAGACGATTATCCCTGCCGTGCATGGAGATGCCAGGGGATACTTTATGGAAACCTATCACTATAATGATTTCAAGGAAGCTGGCATCGACACGGTTTTCGTGCAGGATAACCAGTCCGCTTCCAAGAAGGGCGTGCTGCGGGGGCTGCATTTCCAGAAGCAGTTTCCTCAAGACAAGCTGGTGCGGGTCATCAGGGGAGAGGTCTTCGACGTGGCCGTGGATCTGCGGGAAGGTTCTCCTACTTTCGGAAAGTGGCACGGGGAGATTTTGAGCGAGGAAAATAAGAAGCAATTCTATATTCCGAAGAATTTCGCCCATGGTTTCCTGGTACTGTCGGACTATGCCGAATTCTGCTATAAATGTTCCGATTTCTACCATCCCAATGACGAGGGCGGACTTCTCTACAGCGATCCGGAGATCGGGGTGGAATGGCCTATTCCGGAGGGGATGGAATTGATCTTTTCGGAAAAGGATACCAAATGGGGCGGCTTGTCCGCTTACAAGGCGGAGAGAGGGATTGAGTGATTCATGAGAATTAGCAAAAAGGGCGGAATCACGATTTTTTGCCTGATCGGTCTGCTGATGTCGGTGGTGATCCTCGTCCACCAGAATCAGGGACCCAACGTAAATCCTCAGGAGGAATTGCTCAAAAAGGTGATTTCCTGCGGCGTTATTTTGGTTTCGTGCATCATCTTTGCAAAGTGGTATGATAAATTTACCACTCTTCCCGTGGAATTATATCAAAGCAGGCATCTGATCTGGAAGCTGGCGAAAAATGACTTCAAAAAGCGGTATGCCGGTTCTTATCTGGGTGCGGTATGGGCCATGGCGCAGCCGGTGGTGACGGTGGCCATGTACTATATTGTATTTGAGTTGATTATGCCGGGGACCTCACGGACGGAAGAGGCCCCCTTTGTGTTGTTTTTAACGGCGGGGCTCGTGCCCTGGTTTTATTTTAACGAGGCTTGGAACAATGGGACGAACGCTCTTCGGGAGTACGATTATCTGGTGAAAAAGGTGGTGTTCAAGATCAGCATCCTGCCCGTGATCAAGGTGATCGCCGCCACCTTTATCCATGTCTTTTTCGTGGCGGTCCTGCTGATCGTGGCGGCGCTGTACGGGTATTATCCCAGCGTGTATACCCTGCAGCTGTTCTATTACAGCGCCTGTCTGTTCGTCTTCGTGCTCGCTCTGAGCTATACGACCTGCGCCATCGTGGTTTTTTTCAAGGATCTGTCTCAGATCATCAACATCATCCTGCAGATCGGCATTTGGGCGACGCCGATTTTGTGGGACATCAATGGAATGGATGCAAAATGGCTGCTGGTTCTGAAACTCAATCCCCTGGTATACATCGTGGAGGGCTACAGAAGCGCAATTTACCGGAAGGAATGGTTTTTCCAGGACTTTTTTTCCACCATGTATTTCTGGATCGCCACCGTGGTACTGTTTGGCTTGGGAGCCGCAATTTTCAGGAGACTGAAGGTGCATTTTGCGGACGTGCTGTGACGGAAGGCGAATCGTTTTATGGCGGATTGGTACGGTAAGGAAGCCATTATCTGCGGGTTTGAGGATTTAGAAGAATAGAAGAGGTTTCGGGATTGATTTCGGAGGCCTGATTGAGGAGCTATGAAAGAAAATTGCAGCGAAATGCGGGATGAAACCCCGGCGATAGAAGTGAATAACGTGGTAAAGGTCTATAAGCTGTATGACAGGCTCAGGGACCGGATGAAGGAGGCCTTTGGAATCGGGAAAAAGGCCTATAAGCTGCATTATGCCCTGAACGGGGTCAGTCTGAAGATATATCCCGGCGAGACGGTGGGGATCATCGGCACCAACGGTTCCGGGAAATCCACGATTTTGAAGATCATTACCGGCGTCCTGCATCCGACCTCCGGAGAAGTGCGGGTAAACGGCCGGGTGTCCGCCCTTTTGGAGCTGGGGGCGGGCTTCAATCAGGAATACAACGGAATTGAAAATATATATCTGAACGGCACCATGATGGGATTTTCCGAAAAGGAGATCGATGAAAGGCTTCCTTCCATCCTGGAATTCGCAGACATAGGGGACTATGTGTATCAGCCCGTGAAGACCTATTCCAGCGGCATGTTCGTGCGGCTGGCTTTTGCCGTGGCGATCAACATTGATCCGGAGATCCTGATCGTGGATGAGGCGCTGAGCGTGGGGGATGTTTTTTTCCAGGCAAAATGCTATCACAAATTCGAGGAATTTAAAGAACAGGGCAAGACCATCGTGTTCGTGAGCCATGATCTGAACAGCATCAGCAAATACTGCGACCGGGTGTTCCTGCTGAACAAGGGAGATTTGCTGGGAGAGGGCTCTCCCAAGGAAATGATAGACGCTTTTAAAAGAGTGCTGGTCGGCCAGTATGAACTTTCAGAATCGGATCGGAAATCGGTTTCGGAGACGGACCAGAAATCGGTCCCGGGCCTGAATCCGGACATTCAGGAGTATGGAAACGGGCAGGCCACCATCATTGAATATCGCCTGACGGATGCGGGGGGACTGCCCACCATGGCCATTCTGAAGGGCAGCGAATTCACCATGAGCATGAAGGTGAAGTTCGAGGAGTACGTGCCGGAGCCGATTTTCGCTTTTTCGATCAAGGACGTTCATGGGACGGAGATCACGGGCACCAATACCATGCTGGAGAGGGCGTATTTGGAGTCGGGGCAGCCTGGGCAGGTCAAGCAGATCACTTTTCGGCAGAAAATGACCCTGCAGGGAGGGGAATATCTGATCTCCCTGGGCGTTACCGGATATCGGAAGGATGTTTTCGAGGTATATCATCGATTGTATGACGTGCTCAATATCACGGTGGTGTCCGACAAAAACACGGTGGGCTTCTATGACATGGAATCCGTGGTGACCGTGACGGATGCGGAGCCGGAAGGATCGGAAACGGAATAAACCGGGAGAATGGGAAACAAAATACAAGAATGAGCCGGGAGAGAAACGAGGTGACTTAAGAGGATGGAAGAAGAGCTGCGCACTGGCGGGGAGCGGACCCTGGAGCAGAGGGGCTGTGAGAAGATCGGCGAAGTGACGTTGGATGATACCTTTTATTCCGGAAAGGACTATTACAGCGAAGGGGAAATCGAAGACGAGCTTTTGAAGGTCGTCATGGAGCGGTCTTCGGGAGAGTATGAACAGCTCATCGGAGAGCGGCAAAGCTGGCCCTTTCTCTATCATCTGTCGTCGCTTCGGGAAAATATCGTGGACTGGATCCCCATGTCCCCCGATTCCAAAGTGCTGGAGGTGGGCAGCGGCTGCGGCGCCATCACGGGGGCCCTGGCCCGCAAGGCGGGGGAAGTCACTTGTGTGGAATTGTCCCGAAAAAGAAGTCTCATCAATGCCTACCGCCACAGGGATTGCGGCAATGTGACCATACGGCTCGGCAATTTCAAGGATATAGAGCCGACGCTGGGGTTGGATTATGATTTCATCTGCCTGATCGGCGTCTTTGAATACGGGCAGAGCTACATCGGCGGAGATACGCCCTTTGAGGATTTCCTGGGGACGCTGCTCCCTCATTTGAAGCCGGAAGGCAGGATCATCATCGCCATTGAAAACAAATATGGATTAAAATATTTTGCGGGATGCAAGGAGGATCACCTGGGCTCTTACTTCGGAGGGATCGAGAATTATGCCGAGGGGGGAGGCGTGCGGACCTTCGGCAGGAACGGTCTGGAACGCATTTTTGAAAGCTGCGGCGTAAAGGAGTATCATTTTTATTACCCCTATCCGGATTATAAATTCATGACCAGCCTTTACAGTGACGCACGGCTGCCGGGAAAGGGAGAGCTTTGCGACAATCTGCGGAATTTTGACAATGACAGAATGGTGCTGTTCGATGAAAAGAACGCCTTCGACGGCCTGGTGGAGGAGGGACTTTTTCCTGTGTTTTCCAACTCCTATCTGGCGGTGATCGGCAGGGATTTTCCGGTGAAGTATGTGAAATATTCCAATGACAGGGCGCCGGAATATGCCGTCCGTACCCAGATTATGGAGGATGGGGCCGGGCTGTGCGTGCGGAAGTATCCCCTGGGGCCGGAAGCGGAGGCCCATGTGAGGGAAATGGCGCTGGCTTATGACAGCCTGTGGGAAAAATATGCGGGAAGCGGGCTGAAGATCAATCCCTGTCAACTGGAGGAAGGGGAAGACGGAGTCTGTGCCCGATTCGCATATGAAGAAGGGGTTCCCTTGACGGAGCGGATGGATGCGCTTCTGGCAAAGGGCGATCTGACGGGGTTCCAGGAGTGTTTCAGGGATTTCGTGAGGAAGATCGGGCACAATGCGGAGTTCCCGGCGGCGGATTTTGACTTGATTTTTTCCAATATCCTGGTAAAGGACGATGCCTGGACCCTGATCGATTATGAATGGACCTTCGGCAAGGCCATTCCCCCCAGGGAGCTGGCCTACCGGGCGATCTATTATTATTTTTATGAAGATGAAAAGAGGAAACGGATTCCTCTTGACTGGGTGCTGGAAGAGCTGCAGCTGACGGAGACGGAAGCGGAAGCTATCTGGGAACAGGAGAAGGAGTTCCAGGCGTTGATACGGGGAAACCGCACGACCATGGCCCAGATGAGAGATCTGATGGGCGGCAGGCTCCTGGCGCCCCGGGACTGGATCGACAGATACAAGGATTCCCGGAACGTGAACCGGGTGCAGATCTATGAGGATACCGGCGAGGGATGCAGCGAGGAGCATTCTTATTTTGTGAGAGACGCATATAAGGGGGACGGGCTCATTGAGTTTCAGATCTCTTTCCGGGAGAATGTGAAAATATTGCGGATCGATCCGGCCCTGGATTCCTGCATGGTGAAGATTTTGGAGATGACGCTGAACGGGGAGAGGGTGCCTCTGGAGAGACGGAAGGTGCTCCTGGTGAACGGTAGGATTGCCAAACCGGCGGATAAGGAAGCGGAAATCTATCAGCCCAGCCTGGTATTTCCCACGGAGGATCCGAACATCAATCTCAATCTGGAAGGAATTGGACTGAAATCCGAGAATATCTTAAAGGTGCGCATGGAGATCGTGCGGATACCGGCGTCCATTGCCCAGGACATGGCCGCATCCGTGAAGAAGCTGATATAGGAGAATTCTGGAAACTATGACGGAGAATCATTTTCAGGAAGCTTATGAACAGGAGCACTTGAGATGTGCGGAACTGGCGTCCCGGATTGCGGATCTAGAGGCCAAAAACGAGGAATTGGAATGGAAGCTTTCCCGGATCAAGAACAATCCGCTTTGGAAGGCCAGCCTCCCTGCCAGGAATCTGCTGCATTGGGTCATCCGCCAGAAGGATCGGCTGGCTGGATGCGGAAGCCTGCAGGGCTTCATATCCAAGCTGAATTACAAAAAAAGGGAGCGGGAAGCCATGAAGCGGTTCGGCACGGAGAGCTTCCCATCCGAGGAGGAAGCCAGGGCCCAGCGGGAGACTCGTTTCCCACGGATGGTGAAGATCAGCATCCTGGTGCCCCTGTGGAACAATGACGCTCAGTTCCAGCGGGAAATGCTGGATTCCGTCATGAACCAGACTTACGAGAACTGGGAGCTGTGTCTGGCGGACGGTTCCGACGAGGAACACGCTTACATCGGGGAGATCTGCAGGGAATATGCGGCCCGGGCGAAAGGGCGCATCGTCTATCAGCACCTGGAGAAGAACGAAGGGATCTCCGGCAACACCAACGCCTGCTACCTTATGGCCACGGGGGAATACATCGGCCTGTTCGACCAGGACGACATCCTGCATCCCAGCACTCTCTATGAATACGTGAAAGCCATCAACGAGCGGGGGGCGGATTATCTGTACTGCGATGAAACCACCTTCCGAAACGGCGACATCAACAAGATGCTGACCATGCATTTCAAGCCGGACTATGCGCCGGACAATCTGCGGGCCAACAATTATATCTGTCATTTCAGCGTGTTTTCCAGAGAGCTTTTGGAGGGCACGGAACTGTTCCGCACCAAGTTTGACGGCAGCCAGGACCATGACATGATTCTGCGGCTGACGGACCGGGCGAAGTGCGTGGTGCACGTGCCGAAGCTGATGTATTACTGGAGGAGCCATCAGGGCAGCACGGCGGCCAGCATTACGGCCAAGCCTTACGCCGTGGAGGCAGCCCGGGGGGCCGTGGCGGAGCATTTGCGGAACCATGGTTTTGAACACTTCCGGATCACCAGCACCAAGGCCTTTGAGACGATTTTCCGGATTCAGTACCAGATTCTGGGCACCCCTAAGATCTCCATCCTCATTCCCAACAAGGATCATGCGGAGGACTTGAGACGGTGCGTGAATTCTATCCTGGAGAAATCCACCTATGATAATTATGAAATCCTGGTGATTGAAAACAACAGCACCACGCCGGAGATCAAGGCCTATTATGAGGAAATGGTTCAAAACGAGAAGGTGAAGCTTCTGACCTATGAGGGAGCCTTCAATTATTCCGCGGTCAATAATTTCGGGGCAAAGGCGGCTTCCGGGGAGTATCTCCTGCTTTTGAACAACGATACGGAGGTCATTACGGTCAACTGGATGGAAGAACTTCTGATGTACGCCCAGCGGGAGGACGTGGGGGCGGTGGGAGCCAAGCTCTACTATGGGGACCGGACCATCCAGCACGCCGGGGTGGTCATCGGCCTGGGCGCCCATCGGACGGCGGGCCATACCCACTATAAACAGTCCCGGCAGAACCTGGGTTACATGGGACGGCTCTGCTACGCCCAGGACGTCACGGCGGTGACGGGGGCCTGCCTTTTGGTGAAAAAGAGCCTTTACGAGGAACTGCGGGGTCTGGATGAAAGCTTCGAGATCTCCTTGAACGACGTGGATTTCTGCCTGCGCCTGCGCCAGAAGGGCTTGCTCAACGTCTGGACGCCCTTTGCGGAGCTGTATCATTACGAGTCCGTATCCCGGGGCCTGGATGACGCAGGGGAAAAAGCGGAGCGTTATAACCAGGAGTCGGAGCGTTTCCGCACCAAGTGGAAGAAGGAACTGGAGGCCGGAGACCCTTATTACAACCCCAATTTTTCCCTGGATCGGAGTGATTTTTCGTTAAATGTTATTTAATTCGGTTATCTTTATCACCATATTTTTACCCTTCGTCCTGACGGGCTGGTACCTCCTGCAGAGGCTGGAGAATCCTGCCTACGGGAAGGTCTTTTTGATAGGGTGCTCCCTGTTCTTTTATGGGTATTATAATGTTTCTTATCTATGGATCCTGGTGGTCAGTCTGCTGTGGAACTATTGTGTCAGCGAAGGGTTCGCCCTGTTGGGGAAGACGCCTTCGGAAATGGGGGCGCAGACGCCGCAGGCGTCCGGAGGGAGGTCATTGCGGAACCGCAGATTCCTGCTGATCCTCGGATTGTCCGGCAATCTGGGCCTGTTGTTTTATTTTAAATATTTCAACTTTTTTATCGAGAATTGTAATTGGCTTCTACATACGCAGATTCAGATCGAAGAGATCGCATTGCCCCTGGGAATCAGTTTTTTTACCTTTCAGCAGATTTCCTTCCTGGTGGAACGATATCGGGGAAAAGCGCCCCGGTACGCCTTCCTGGATTACGGCTGCTTTATCACCTTTTTCCCGCAACTGGTGGCAGGGCCCATCGTGCTGCATGACGAGTTTATCCCTCAGCTTCAGGGGCGTCTGGTGCGCAGACCCAGGGCAGATCTGTTTTACCGAGGGGTGTCTCTGTTCATTCTTGGCCTGGCCAAAAAGGTGCTTTTGGCGGACGTGCTGGGCATCCTGGTGAATGCGGAATTTGACAATATCGCATATTTGGACTGTCCTTCCGCCTGGCTCACCATTGTCTGCTACATGCTTGAATTGTACTTTGATTTCAGCGGATACAGCGACATGGCCAGAGGTTTGGGGCGTCTGTTCGGCTTTGAACTGCCGGAAAATTTCCGCTCGCCTCTGATGGCCGTCAGCGTGAAGGATTTCTGGCGCAGGTGGCATCTCACTTTGTCCAGATTTCTGTCCGCCTATATTTATATTCCCTTGGGAGGGAACCGGAAGGGAAAGGGCAGACAATGCCTGAATCTGTTCCTGGTGTTCCTGGCCAGCGGAATCTGGCACGGGGCTGACTGGACCTTCATCGTCTGGGGACTGATGCACGGGCTCGCCTGCATCTGGGAGACTCTTTTTCCCAGGCTCCGCTTCAAAAAGGATTGGGCGAACCGCATTGTGACGGGGCTGTTTGTCACGCTGTCCTTTTCCATTTTTCGGAGCGATTCCCTGGAGAGCGCTTTTTTGCTCTGGCGGAAGCTGTTTGCGGGAGGAATGAACGGAATGCTTCTGGGGATGTGCAACGTGCTCCAGATTCCGGAGACCTATGCGCTGCGAAAGCTTCTGGAATGGAAATTCCCCCAGGCGCTGAATGCGTTTTTCGTAATCTGCACGGCGCTGCTTTTGGGGATCAGCATTCGCCTGGTCAGCGGGAAAAGGGCGGAGGAATGGCTGGAAAAGAAGGGGCAGAAACCTGTCGGCATATTGCTTTTGGCCACTTTGTTTGTCTGGTCCCTGGTTTCCTTGTCCCAGGTGAGCACCTTTTTGTATTTCAATTTCTGAGGGGCGGCAAAGACTCATCTTTGCCCTGTCGCATGAACGCTCTGGAACAAAGGATAAAATGGAAATACAGAGGATAAAATGGAAAAAAAGAGTTTGAAGCTGTTGTTTCTGTTCATAGGGCTGGAAATGCTGGGAGTCATCCTCCTGGTGTGGCTTTTTGACCCTTTTTATCAGTATCACGGTCCCCTGGGAGGAATGGAGACGGTGCTGTACGACAGGGACAACCAGATGCCGGGAAGTATCCGAAATTTGGAATATGACAGCGTGCTGGTGGGTTCTTCCGTGGCGGAAAATTTTGACAGCGAGTTTCTGGATAGCGCTTATGGCTGCAGGACGCTGAAGGTGATCCGGGCTTCTGGTTCTCTGGCGGATCTTTTATATTATTTGGATATGGTCAGGGAAAAGCGGGATTTGACCAATGTGTTCTGGTGCCTGGATCTTTTTGCCCTGAGTTCCTCCACGGAGTCCACTCTGTATGGGGAAGAGATCCCCAGGTATCTGCATACCGCCACGGTGCTGGATGATTTCCCGTATGTGTTCAACAAGGAAATACTGCTGGAAAAAGTGCCTCAGATGTTCGGCTATGCACTGCAGGGCATCAATACCGGGGGACATGCTTACGATTGGTCCCGGGACAAGAATTTCAGCGCCGACAATGCCATGCGGGCTTATGAGAAGCCGAAGGAGATTTTGCCGCCCCAGGATTTCTCGGAGATAAAGGGCCTGGTGGAGCAGAACCTTGCCTTGCTGTGTGAGGAAATCCGTGAACATGAAGGGACGATGTACCGAATTCTGTTCCCGCCCTATTCCATGATGTGGTGGGACTGCGCCTATGTCAACGGCATGTTGGAACAGAATTTCTACATGCTGGAGCGGACGCTGCCCGCCCTGCTGCAGCTGCCGAACGTGGAAATTTACTACTTCCAAAACGAAGCGGACACTGTCTGCAATCCGGATCTCTACATGGACATGATTCATTACAGCCCGGAGGTGAACCAGGAAATGTTGGAGGCCATGATCCGGAATGACAACCGGGTGACCCTGGAAAATTGGGAGTCCGTGATTGCGGACATGCGGGCGTTGGCGAAAAAGATCACGGAGGAGGAGATCTACCGGTACTACTGAGCATCGGAAGGTCAGAAAACTCTTTTCAGATGGAAAATAATGTGATACAATATTGAAAGTGACAAAAAATCCGCTGAGAGAGACAAGGCGGATATCCTGCATAAGAGATGATAAAAAAGGAGGTTGCTGCCATGAGCTATATGGAGGATTACAAATTCTGGCTGGAGGATGATTATTTCGACCAGGCCACCAAGGATGAGCTGCTTGCCATCCGGGACAATGAAAAGGAGATCGAGGAGCGTTTTTATAAGGAGCTGGAGTTCGGAACCGGAGGTTTGAGAGGAATCATCGGGGCCGGGATCAACCGCATGAACGTCTACACCGTCCGCAAGGCCACCCAGGGCCTGGCGAACTTCATTTTGAAGCAGGGAACCCAGGCGAAGGGCGTGGCCATCGCCTATGATTCCAGGAGGATGTCCCCCGAATTCGCAGACGTGGCGGGCCTGTGCTTGGCGGCTAACGGCATCAAGGCTTACGTCTTTGAGTCCCTCCGCCCCACCCCGGAGCTTTCCTTCGCCCTGCGCACCTTAGGCTGTACCGCAGGCATCGTGGTGACGGCCAGCCATAACCCGCCGGAGTACAACGGCTACAAGGTGTATTGGGAGGACGGCGCCCAGGTGACCGCTCCCAAGGACAAAGAGATCATAGACGAAGTGCAGGCCATCAAGGATTATCATACCGTGAAGACCATGGACAAGGAAGCGGCCATCGCTGCGGGCCTATACCAGGTCATCGGCAAGGAGATCGATGACGCTTACATGGTGGAGCTGAAGAAGCAGATCATCCATCCCGACGTGATCAAGGAGATGGCGGAGGATATCAAGATCGTGTACACCCCGCTGTGCGGCACCGGCAACCTGCCCGTGCGGAGGGTGCTCTCCGAGTTGGGCTTCAAGCATGTATACGTGGTGCCGGAGCAGGAGAACCCGGATCCCAACTTCACCACTCTGGAATATCCGAATCCCGAGGATCCCAAGGCTTTCACCTATGCTCTGCGCCTGGCGAAGGAAAAGGATGCGGACATCGTCCTGGCCACGGATCCGGATGCGGACCGTCTGGGCGTGTACTGCAAGGATGCGAAGACCGGAGAATACGTATCCTTCACCGGCAACATGTCCGGCATGCTGATTGCGGAATATATTTTGAGGGAGAGGACGGCCACGGGCACCATGCCGGAGAACCCGGCCCTGGTGACCACCATCGTGACCACCAACATGACCACTCCCATCACCCAGGCTTACGGGGTGAAGAAGATCGAGGTGTTGACCGGCTTCAAGTTCATCGGCGAACAGATCAAGCGCTTTGAACAGACGGGCTCCAACCATTACGTGTTCGGCCTGGAGGAAAGTTACGGCTGTCTGGCGGGAACCCACGCCAGGGACAAGGACGCCTGCGTGGCCGTGATGTGTCTGTGCGAGGTGGCCGCTTACTGCAAGAAGCACGGCAAGACCCTGTGGGACATGATGTTGGATATGTATGAAAAATATGGTTACTACAAGGAGACCCAGTACACCATCACACTGAAGGGAATCGACGGTTCCAAGCAGATCGCCGAGATCATGGAGAAGCTGCGCAAGAATCCGCCCAAGGCTTTCGGAGATGCGAAGGTGCTGAGGTTCCGGGATTATCAGCTGAACCGCTGCGTGGACATGGAGACCGGGGAGGAGACCGTCACGGGCCTGCCCAAGTCCAACGTGCTGTATTTTGAATTGCCCGAGGACGCCTGGTGCTGCGCCCGTCCTTCCGGCACGGAGCCCAAGATCAAGTTCTATATGGGCGTGAAGGGCACGAGCCTGGAGGACGCCCAGGCCAAAGTGCAGGAGCTCACCGAGGCGGTAAAGGCCGTATTGTAAAAGAGTTGACAGGGGCTGCTGCGGGATGGAGGCCGAAAGGCCGTTCCGCAGCAGTTTTTTCTATCTGCGGCCGGATTGGAAAAAGAAAGGTAAGGGCATGGGGAGCTTCAGCAAAGCGAACATCGGCAAGGCCTGGTCTTATTTGAAGAGAAACGGGCTGGTCAAAACATATTATGCCGCCAGGGAGCGGATGGAGCAAAATAAAGAGGCGTACCGTTTTGAACCGGTGAGCCGGGAGCGGTGGGAGGCCCAAAGGGAATGGTCCTTGAAGCAAAATCTGCGTTTCAGCATCGTGGTGCCCCTTTACAAGACGCCAAGGGTCTATCTGGAAGACCTGCTGCACTCCCTGGAAAATCAGAGTTATCCTCATTGGGAGCTGATTCTGGCGGATGCCACGGAGGATGAGGGTGTGAAGGATATCCTGCAGGAGCTGGCGGGGGAACGGATATCGGAACTGCCGGAAGAAAGGTTACCCGAGCCGACTGAGGAGCGGATGTCGAAAGTGCCGGAAGAAGGAGCGGCTGGGCTGGCGGAAGCGGGGATGCCGAAACCGCTGGAAGCGGCTCCGGGCCCCTGGAAGGATGGGCGCATCCTTTATCTGTCCCTGGAGGAAAACGGGGGCATTTCCCGGAACACGAATTGCGGGCTGGCCTGGGCCTCCGGGGATTACGTGGGGCTCCTGGATCATGACGATGTGCTGACGGAGGACGCCCTCTATGAAATGGCTGCCGCTGTTGAAAAGGGCGGAGCAGTGCGAATGCTTTATTCCGACGAGGATAAGTGCAACGGGGACCGCACAGAATATTACGAGCCCCACTGGAAGATGGATTTCAACCTGGATCTGCTTCTTACCAATAATTATATCTGTCATTTTCTGGTTCTGGAAAGGGAGCTGATCCAAAGGCTGGGGCTGCGGGAGGCCTACGACGGGGCCCAGGACTATGATCTGGTCCTGCGGGCTGCGGGGGAAATCCTGGGGCTGCCAGGGGAAGCGGAACTTTCTCCTGTGGCGGAAGGGAGGATCTGTCATGTCCCCAGGGTGCTTTATCATTGGAGATGCCACAGACTGTCCACGGCCGAGAACCCCGGCAGCAAGGAATACGCCTACGAGGCGGGTCGGCGGGCCGTTCAGGATTTCCTGCGGGAAAGGGGAATCCCCGCCAGGGTGGATGGCATGGAGCACAAGGGCTTTTACCGGGTTTCCTACGGGAAAGGCCCTCTGGACGCCCGAAAGGATCTGGCGGCCGTGGGAGGCAAAGTCTTGTCCGGCAAGCCTTCCCTGAGAAAGCGGTTGGCCGGAAACTCTTTGCCGGAAAATGAGTCGGCTGGAAACCGTTCGCAGGAAAACCGCATAACCGGAAGTCCTTTGCGGCCAGGCTCCATGATCGGCGGCCCCATGACGGAGGAAGGAGAACTCCTCTATGGGACGCTGCCCCCCGGATACAGCGGTTACATGCACCGTGCGGCGCTGCAGCAGGACGCCGCCGCCCTGGATATCCGGAACCTGGAAGTGCGGCGGGAATGCAGGGAGCTTTTCCGGGAAGTGACGGGGGTGCCTTACCGGGAACTGCCCGGTAAGGCGGTCTTTGACGCTTCCGCCCTGCCGGAAGGGACGGACTACAAGGCCCTGAGCCTGGCCCTTTCCAAGGCTTTTCGCCAGGCGGGGTACAGGTTGCTCTATGACCCGGACCGCCAGCTTTTCTGGAAGGAAAAAGAAAAACAGAGTAAAGAGAAATGATGGAAAAAGAAATTGCGGTTGTGATTCCCAATTACAATGGAAAAGAATACTTGCAGGAGTGTCTGATGTCCCTGGACAGGGAGGCGGCGGATCCTGCCACGCCTTCCCTGGAGATTATCGTGGTGGACAACGGTTCCCGGGAACAAGGGATCAGATGGATGCTGACGGAGCTTTGGCCCGATGTGCGGAAGCTCTTTCTGGAAGAAAACACGGGTTTTTCCCATGCCGTGAACGAGGGCATCAAGATGACCCGGGCCCCTTACGTGATCCTGTTGAACAATGACACCAAGGTCCGGCAGGGCTTCGTCAAGGCCTTGTATGAGGCCATTCGCCGGGATCCGAAGCTGTTTTCGGTCAGCGCCCGGATGCTTCAGTGGGACCGCCCGGAGCTTCTGGACGGGGCGGGGGACCGGTATTGCGTGCTGGGCTGGGCCTACGCTCGGGGAAAGGGCCGACCGGCGGCGGATTTTGACCGGCCGGAAAAGGTATTTTCCGCCTGCGGGGGAGCCGCCATTTACCGACGCAGCGTGTTCGACGAGATCGGGCTTTTTGACGAGGCCCATTTTGCCTACCTGGAGGATCTGGACATCGGCTACCGCGCCCGGATCCACGGCTATGAAAACGCCTACGAACCCCGGGCCGAGGTGATCCACTACGGCTCGGCTTCTTCCGGTTCCCGCTATAATGAGTTTAAGACGAAGCTGGCCTCCGCCAACAGCGTCTACGTCATCGGTAAAAATATGCCGTTCTTGCAGTGTTTGATCAATTTGCCTTTTTTATTGACAGGATTTGCCATCAAGGCCTGCTTTTTTTCTGGGAAAAGAATGGGCATATTATACCTGAAGGGACTTTGGAAAGGGTGTAAGCGCATTTTTTCCGAAGAAGGACGGGCTGCCAAGGTGCCGTTTCGCTGGAAGCACTTGGGAAATTACCTGAAAATTCAAGGCCAGCTCTACTTGAACACCCTGAGACTGCTTACAAAAGGATAGAACAAATTTTTAAGACTTTATTAAGAAAACGCTTCATAAAATCTTAAGTTGCCCGAAGAAGGAGATTATTGTAAAATACAGTTAGTAATTCGGGAGCATGTTGGAGATTTATGCGGTTTTGGAGCAGATTCTTAAGGTAACCGGGTGATGACATGATCAGGGACAATCAGAAGGTTTTCAACGGACTGCAGGTGGTGGTGGACGGAATCATCACGGCAGCGACCTATGGGTTGGCATATTTCATAAAATTTTATATCATGGAACCGGATCCCCAGATGGGGGTGCTTCCCGCCAGGGATTATTTCATGATGCTGCTGGCCATCGTGCCCTTGTATTTGGTTCTGTACTACAAGTGCAATGTGTATGGGCCCAAGCGGACCACCAGGCATCGTCATGAAATATTCGGCATTATCCAGGCCAACGTCATCGGAATCATCGCATTCATTCTTTTCCTTTATCTGGTGATGAAGGAAATCGATGTATCCCGGGGGATGCTGGTGCTGTTTTTCTGTTTGAACGTGTTCGTCATGAGCTGTTCCAGGGTGGTTCTGCGAAAGAGTCTTCAGACCATCCGCAGCAAGGGCTACAACCTCCGGCACATTCTCCTGGTGGGCTATTCCCGGTCCGCCGAGGAATATATCGACCGCATTCTGGAGAACCCCCAGTGGGGCTACGTGGTCTGCGGAATCCTAGACGATCAGGTTCCCCACGGCGCCATGTACAAGGGCGTGAAGGTTCTGGGCTCCATCGGTAATCTGAATTATATCCTGCCAGAGAACAAGATGGATGAGATCGCCATCACGCTTCCCCTGAGCTGCTATGACAGACTGGAGGAAATCGTCCATGTCTGCGAGAAGGCCGGAGTGCATACGAAATTCATTCCGGATTACAACAACCTGATTCCGACCCATCCTTATACGGAGGATCTGATGGGGCTTCCCGTCATCAACATCCGGAACGTGCCCCTTACCAATACCTTGAACGCCAACGTCAAGAGGACGGTAGACATCGTGGGTTCCCTGGTGGGGATCGTGGTGACTTCGCCCATCATGCTGCTGATCGCCGCCATGATCAAGATTACCAGTCCGGGGCCGGTGATCTTTAAGCAGGAGAGGATCGGGCTTCACAACAAGCCCTTCTATATGTATAAATTCCGAACCATGGAAGTGCAGTCTCCCAAGGAAGAGCGCAAGGCCTGGACCATCAAGGACGATCCTCGGGTGACCCCTTTCGGAAGGTTCCTGCGCCGGTTGAGTTTGGATGAGCTTCCTCAGCTGTTCAACATTATCAAGGGCGACATGAGTTTGGTGGGCCCGAGACCGGAGCGTCCGCTTTTCGTGGAGAAATTCAAGGAAGAGATTCCCAGGTACATGGTGAAGCACCAGGTAAGGCCGGGTCTGACAGGCTGGGCCCAGGTCTGCGGATACCGGGGGGACACCTCCATCCGGAAACGGATTGATTACGATCTTTACTATATCGAGAACTGGACTTTGGGATTTGACTTTAAAATCATGTTCATGACATTCTTTACAGGATTTGTAAATAAAAACGCATACTGATCCCGGATCAGGCACAAGGGAGAAAAAAGACAATGGGAACGACAAAGAATCATCCGCAAAATAATGGGGGCAGGCCAGGAGACAGCGCAGGAACCCGGAAGGCCGTGGCACAGCGGGCCGCCGCAAGAAAACGGCGCAAATTCATCGTTTTTGGAGTGGAAATCGTGCTTTTGGGCGTGATGCTGGCAATCCTCTGGGTGGTGATGCATGTAGGAGGAGAGGGACCCACTTATGTGGAGATGCCCAGCGAACCGGAGTCCCTGGCAATTCCCACGGAGGTGCAGCAGGAACTGGAAAAAGAAGACAGCACTATGAAAGGGTATTGGAATATCGCCCTGTTCGGTCTTGACGCCAATAAGAAGAAGCAGCTGGTCAAGGGGGCTCACAGCGACAGCATCATCATTGCCAGCATCAATTTGGATACCGAGGAAATCCGGCTGGTCAGCGTCTTGCGGGACACCTACCTCAACACCAATCCAGATGGAGAGGGGGATACCTATTTCAAGGCCAATAACGCTTATTTCACCGGCGGCGGGGAACGTGCCATAAAGATGCTGAATGCCAATTTGGATTTAAACATCACGGATTTCATCGCAGTCGGGTTTGACGGCCTGGAGGCCATCGTGGACGCCATCGGAGGTGTTTACCTGGATGTGGATGACACCGAGATCCAGCACATTGACAATTATCAGTGGAGCATTTTGAATACGAGGGGCGTGGATCCGGACGCTCCCGGAGCTTTTACAAAGGTGACCCAGACCGGATATCAGAAGCTGAACGGCCTGCAGGCCACGGCTTATTGCCGGATTCGGTATCGGAAGGGAAACGATTTCGCCAGGACTCAGGCTCAGAGGGAATTGCTCATGGCCATTGCGGAGCAGGCCAAGCAGGCAAGTCTGGATCAGGTGTTGAACGCCTTTAACGTGGCCATGGAGAACGTGGTGACTTCCATCCAGCCGGAAGAGCTGTTGCCTTATGTCACGGAAGCCAATCTGGCGAACTTCAAGATCGTGGGAGAGGACAGCCTTCCCCAGAGCGATATGTGGGGAGACGCCAGCATGGACAACCGAAAAGGGGAGTGCGTCATTCCCCTGGATCTGCAGTCCAACGTGGAATGGCTTCACAAATTCTTGTTCGCAGATGAGAACTATAGTGTGTCCACCGTGGTTCAGGAATATAGTAAACATATAAAAAATGACACACAAAATCGTTTGAAATAGTGGTCCAGAGAAGGGGAGCAGAAAAGCTCCCTTTCTTGCGTGAGACGCAGCCATATCAATGGGGATGGATTTGCAAATGGACGTTGATGTGATCATCCCGGTCTATAAGCCGGGAAAGGAGCTGTTTACCCTGGTGGAGCGGCTGGAAGGGCAGACGGTTCCGATTCGGAATATTCTTCTGATGAACACGGAAGAAAAGTATTTTACGCAGCTGGTGTATGGGACTCGCTTTCTGGAGCAGCACAGGGAAGTGAAGGTGTATCATCTGTCCAAGAAGGAATTTAATCATGGGAGGACCAGACGGGAAGCGGTGAAGAGATCCACCGCTCCGGTTTTTGTCATGATGACCCAGGACGCCATGCCGGCGGACGAATATCTGCTGGAACGGCTGGCGGGGTATCTGCAGGGAAACGTGGCGGTGGCTTATGCCAGACAGCTGCCTGCCCCGGGCTGCGGCGCTGCAGAGAGTTACATGAGGCAGTTCAATTATCCGGAGCAGTCCAGGATCAAAACTCTGGAGGATCTGCCGGAACTGGGGATCAAGACCTATTTTTGCTCCAATGTCTGCGCCGCATACCGGCGGGACGTCTATGAGGAATCCGAAGGCTTCGTGAAGCATACCATATTTAACGAGGATATGCTCTATGCCGCCGCCGTGATGCGGGCGGGGTACAGCGTGGCTTATGCGGCGGAGGCCTGCGTGGTACATTCTCATAACTATACCAATGGGCAGCAGTTTCGCCGCAATTTTGACCTGGGGGTCTCCCAGGCCGACCATCCGGAGGTGTTCGGCGGCCTCTCTTCGGAAGGGGAAGGAAAAAAGATGGTGCTGCAGACCGTAAAGTATCTGAAGAAGCAGGGAATGAGAAGAAAGATCCCTCATCTCTACCTGCAGACGGCCTGCAAATATGCGGGATATCTGCTGGGAAAGCATTATCAGAAGCTTCCCCGCTCCTGGATCCTCAAGTGTACGGATAACAGGGAGTATTGGGATCAAAATCAATAAAAAGACAAGGGTGTCCCGGACACCGGAAAGAGGTTGATATGTGCGGAATTGTAGGATATATCGGAAATCGCCAGGCGGCGCCTATTATTTTGGACGGCTTGTCCAAGCTGGAATATCGGGGGTATGACTCCGCCGGGATGGCGGTCTACGACGGAAAGAAAATTGTGCTCAAGAAGTCCGTGGGAAGGCTGAAGGTGCTGGAAAATCTCACCCATGGAGGGGAGACCATGCCGGGCACCGCAGGGATCGGCCACACCCGCTGGGCCACCCACGGGGCCCCCAGCGACGTGAATTCCCATCCTCATCTGAACCAGGAGGGAACCATCGCAGTGGTGCACAACGGGATCATCGAGAACTACATTCCCTTGAAAAAAAGACTGGAGGAGAGGGGCTATCAGTTCGTGTCCGAAACGGATACGGAGGTGCTGGCCCATCTGCTGGACCGATATTATAAAGGCAATCCCCTGGAGGCCATCACCAAGGTGCTCCACCGGGTGGAGGGCTCTTACGCTTTGGGCATCATTTTTGCGGATCACCCGGATGAAATCTATGCGGCCAGGAAGGACAGCCCGCTGATCGTGGGCGAGAGCGAGGAGGGCAGCTTCATCGCTTCCGACGTGCCCGCCATTTTGAAATACACCAGAAGCGTGTATTACATGGACAATCAGGAGGTGGCCCAGCTTCGGCGGGACGGCATCACCTTTTACTCCGTGGACGAAGAAGAGATCCGCAAGGAATCGGTGCAGATCGATTGGGATGCGGATGCGGCGGAGAAGGCCGGCTATGAGCATTTCATGCTGAAGGAAATGTATGAGCAGCCCAAGACCATCACCGATACCATTTCGCCCAGGATCAAGGACAACGACATCGTCATCGAGGAACTGCACATGACGGAGGAGGAACTGGGCAAAATAGAGAAGATCCATATCGTGGCCTGCGGCTCGGCCTACCATGCCGGGGTGACGGGAAAATACGTGATCGAGAACCTGGCCAGGGTGCCGGTGGAGGTGGAAGTGGCCAGCGAATTCCGGTATCGGGATCCCATTTTGGCCCCCAATACCCTGGTCATCATCATCAGTCAGTCCGGGGAAACGGCGGATTCTCTGGCGGCCCTTCGGGAATCCAAGGCCAGGGGATTTAAAGTGCTGGGCATCGTGAACGTGGTGGGCAGCTCCATCGCCAGGGAAGCGGACAGCGTGTTCTACACCTGGGCGGGGCCGGAGATCGCCGTGGCCACCACCAAAGCTTACAGCGCCCAGCTGGCGGCCCTCTATCTGCTGGCCATGAAGCTGGCCAAGGTGCGGGGGACGATTTCGGAGGCCCGGTTCCAGGAGCTTCTCATGGCCCTGCGCCGTATTCCGGATCAGATCGAGCTGTTGTTGGGTCAGAAGGAAAAAATCCAACATTTCGCCAACCGTTACGTGGGCGCCAGGGACATCTTCTTTATCGGCAGAGGCATCGATTACGCCATTTCCCTGGAGGGCTCCCTGAAGCTGAAGGAGATTTCCTACGTGCACTCCGAGGCCTATGCGGCCGGGGAACTGAAGCACGGCACCATTTCCCTGATTGAGGACGGGACCCTGGTGGTGGCGGTGTCCACCCAGCCCAATTTGTATCAAAAGACCATCAGCAACATGGTGGAGGTCAAGGCCAGGGGCGCCTTTGTCATGGCCGTGACGGGGGAAGGAAATCTGGCTATTGAAAAAGCATCGGATTATGTGGTATATTTACCTCAGACGGAACCTATTTTCGCCAATTCCCTGGCCATCATCCCGCTGCAGCTCTTCGGCTATTACGTGGCCGTGGGCAGAGGCTGCGACGTGGATAAACCCAGGAATCTGGCCAAGTCCGTGACGGTGGAATAAATGCGGCGTTTTAGGAGCAACGGAAAACGCATAAGCGCAGAGTGAACAGTAACGGTGCGGCCGCTGCGACAAAAAGGTCAGATCCGCAAAGGCTTTGGCGGGAAGGTTTGGGGACGGGAAGGGATGGGCTGGCGGCGGATCAGCCGCAAAATGAAAGTAGTGTAGGGAAAGGTTACGGAGATGGACGAACAGGAGAGAATTTCCGGGGAAATAAATGCTCCCGAGACTCCCTTGGGAGAAAAAGGTCTGGAGGAATATCGGCTGGAGGAGACGGCAAAGCCGGAGAATGACAAGGAGGAAACTGCGGAAAGCGGCAAAGCCGGAGACCCGGAGGGCGACGGGGCGGGGGAAGCCGAGGCCAGAAAGCTGGTGGAGACCGTGCTGGAGTCGGTGACAGAAGACAAGCAGACAGCAGGCAGCGGTTTTCAAATGTATACCTTGAAAGCTCCCGAAGCTCCTGACCGGACGGCGAAGCCTTATTCCGGAAAGGAAAAGGAGCGGAAGACGCCGAAAAAGAAAAGCGGCTTTTTTCAGAAGGCCCTGTTGGCGGTGAGCCTGGGACTTCTTTTTGGCTTGTTCGCAGGGATGGGAATTTATGCGGTGATGGAAGCCACGGGCAGCTTCCCTGGAAGAGGAGTGAACGAGGAAGCCGTGCTGGCCTTGATAGACGAAGCGCTGGCGGAACAGAAGCGTGCGCCCGTGGATTGGGAACATGCGGAGGTCACCCGGCTCATCACTTCAGACGTGTCGGAAATGGTGGCGGAGGTGATCCCGGCCATGGTGTGCATCGTCAACAATTACCTGGATGAAGGCACCACCTTCTTCGGGCAAAGCTACAGCGAGATCCTGCCGGCCAGCGGGTCCGGCATTATCGTGGAAGAAAATGACACGGAGCTTTTGATCGCCACCAATTATCACGTGGTGGAGGGCACGGTGGAGCTGGATGTCACTTTTATAGACGGTTCCGAGGCGGAAGCCCAGGTAAAGGGCACGGATCCGGAGATGGATTTGGCGGTGATCGCCGTACCCTTGTCCGAATTGGAGCCAAAGACCCGGAGGGCCATCGGTTATGCGAAGCTGGGGGACAGTGACAGCTTGGTGATGGGACAGCCCGTCATCGCCCTGGGCAATGCCTTGGGCTATGGACAGTCCATGACGGGAGGATATGTCAGCGCCCCGGAGCGGGAAGTGACCATGGAGGACGGCAGCACCGGCATTTTCATTCAGACGGACGCCGCCATCAATCCCGGGAATTCCGGAGGAGCCTTGCTGAATCTGCAGGGAGAAGTGATCGGGATCAATTCCAGCAAGATCGGAGGCACTCTGGTGGACGGGGTGGGGTTCGCCATTCCCATTTCGGCGGCGGAGCCCATCATCGGAGAATTGAAGCTGAAGGAGACCCGGTTCAAGGTGGCGGAAGAGGACAGGGGTTATATCGGGATCGTCATGGCGGAGCTCGATTATCAGTTCCAGGAAATCTATGGCGTGCCGGAGGGAGCCTTTGTCAAAGAGGTGAACGAAGGGAGCCCGGCCCAGGAAGCGGGAATCCTGCCCGGAGACGTGGTAGTGGCCCTGGGAGAGGATTCCGTGTCCTCCATTGATGAGCTGCAGGGCGTCCTGGAATATTATTCCGCAGGCACCACCACCTCCCTGACGGTCATGCGTCTGCAGGAGGGCGTCTACCAGGAGGTGGAGCTGACCATCACCCTGGGGGAGAAACCGGCGTCCATGCGGTGAGTGCTGGAAGAGAATTTTTGAATTGGAAAATTCCGGGAAAGACAATTTTTCATGCGGGAGAATTTTTCCGAGCAAGGGATTTTTTCAGGTGAGAGATTTTCTTGACGGAGAATATGTTCCGGCGGGGGAGGCTCTTGATCCGGAAGTGGGATTTGGAAACAGGAGAGAATTCATGTCAGATTATATAGATTACAACGACGAAGACAAGACCAAAGAGACGGAAGAAAAAAAAGACACGTCCAGGGACGGCTCCAAAGACGGGAAACGGATGGATGCGTCCACCACCGCCAGGGCTGGGAAAAGCGACAACAGCGACTACGAGGACGTGTGTTTCGTCTGCCGCCGTCCGGAAAGCAAGGCGGGGAAGATGTACAAGCTTCCCAACAACATTTGTGTCTGTGAGGACTGCATGCACAAGACCATGGATGCGGTGAGCCAGTTCGATTACCAGGGGATGCTGAACAATCCCGACTTTCAGCGGGAAATGAGCGAGATGGCCAAAAAAGGCGGCTTCCCCAACATCAGCTTCGTGAATCTGGCGGACTTGCGGGGCGATGGGGGAATTCCCAACAAGCAGAAGCTGAAAAAGAAGAAGGAAAAAGAAGCGGGGACGGTGGAAGAGCCCGTTTTGGACATCAAGAACATCCCCCCTCCCCACAAGATTAAGGCCAGTCTGGATGAATACGTGGTGGGCCAGGAACATGCCAAAAAGGTGATCTCCGTGGCCGTCTACAACCATTACAAACGGGTGGCCACCGGCACCATGGACGAGATCGAGATCGAGAAGTCCAACATCCTGATGATCGGCCCTACCGGCTGCGGCAAGACCTATTTGGTGAAAACCCTGGCCAGACTCCTGGACGTGCCCCTGGCCATAGCGGATGCCACGGCCCTGACGGAGGCCGGATACATTGGAGACGATATCGAGAGCGTGGTCAGCAAGCTTCTGGCGGCGGCGGACAACGATATCGAGAAGACGGAGCGTGGTATCATCTTCATCGATGAGATCGACAAGATCGCCAAGAAGAAAAACACCACTTCCCGGGACGTCAGCGGGGAAAGCGTGCAGCAGGGGCTTTTGAAACTCCTGGAAGGGGCGGAGGTGGAGGTGCCCGTGGGCGCCAACAGCAAGAACGCCATGGTGCCCCTGGCCACGGTGAACACCCGGAACATCTTGTTCATCTGCGGCGGCGCCTTCCCGGATCTGGATCAGATCATTCGGGAACGCCTGACCAGAACCGCCTCCATCGGTTTCGGGGCGGAGTTGAAGGATAAATATGACAAGGATAAGAACATCCTGTCCAAGGTGACGGTGGAGGATATCCGCAAGTTCGGCATGATTCCGGAATTCATCGGGCGTCTGCCGGTGATCTGCGCCCTCCAGGGCCTTACCAGAGACATGCTGGTGAAGATCCTGAAAGAGCCCAAGAACGCCATTTTGAAGCAATATCAGAAGCTTTTGGAACTGGACGAGGTGAAGCTGGAGTTCACGGAGGACGCTCTGGAAGCCATTGCGGACAAGGCCATGGAACGGGATACCGGCGCCAGGGCTCTGCGTTCCATCATTGAGGAATTCATGCTGGACATCATGTATGAGATCCCCAAGGACGACAACATCGGCCGGGTCACCATTACGAAGGAGTATATCGAAGGGACGGGAGGTCCCATCATAGATATCCGCAGCAACCAGGTGACGGGAAGGCTGGAGGAGCTGAAGTCCTACCCGGAGCAGGGGAGGTAGGCTCGCCTGCGGAAGGCTGCTTTAGCCCGGAGCGGCCTGCAGGGAACGGAAGGTAGACTCGCCTGGACGGAAGTCAGATTGGCCCGGAGCGGCCTGCAGGGAATGTGAAGCAGGCTCGCCTGAAAAAAGGAGAATGGCATGGACGCTGTCGAGCGAAAGATTCTTGAGAATATCGAGTCCCATAGAGAAGAGATCCTTGGTTTTGCCAGGGATCTCTATTCCCATGGAGAATTAGGGTTTAAGGAAAAGGAGACGGCCCGAAAGTTTGCGGAGCGCATGAAGGCCCTGGGTCTTAGGGTGCAGGAGGGACTGGCGGTGACCGGGGTAAAGGCCTATCTGAATCCGGAGAAAAAAGACCAGGTCAGCTTGGGGCTGATCGGGGAGATGGACGCCCTGCGGATTCCCAACCATAAGTGCGCCAATCCCGCCACCCAGGCGGCCCATTGCTGCGGCCACCATTGCCAGATGGCAGGGATCTTGGGAGCGGCCCTGGCCTTGAGCGATCCGGAAGTGGCGGCGGCCCTGGACGGCCAGGTGGTGTTTTTCGCTGTGCCTGCGGAAGAGTACGGGGAAGTGGAATTCAAGAACCGTCTGCGGGAGGAAGGGAAGATACGATACGGCGGAGGAAAATGTGAGCTGATTCGCATCGGGGCTTTCGAGGACATCGACTTGAGCATCGTCCATCATTCTTCCGTGGGGAACAAGATCATCTTTGTAAACGGCACCAACAACGGCTTCGTCAGCAAGGTCATCCGGTACAAGGGGACGGCGGCCCATGCGGCGGGAGCGCCCCACCTGGGGGTGAACGCCCTTCATGCGGCCACGTTAGGGCTTACCGCCTTGCAGTATCTGCGGGATACTTTCCAGGACAAGGACCATGTCCGCATCCATCCCATCATCACCAGGGGCGGAGATTTGGTGAACGTGGTGCCGGAGGAAGCGGTGGTGGAGACCTTGGTGCGGGCCGGCAACAAGGAGGCCCTGGAAGACGCCTGCCGGAAGACGGATCGGGCTTTCTTCGCAGGAGGTGCGGCCCTGGGGGCCGCGGTGGAGATTGAGACCTTGCCCGGCTACCTGCCCACCCTGGCCACGGGCATTTCGGAAGAACTGGTGGAAGCGGCCCGGACGGCTTCGGATGGAAAATACGAGATCCTGCTTCGTCCCAATCCGGCGGAGAATCTCAACACCAGCTCCACGGACGTGGGGGATCTGCAGCATGTGCAGCCGGTCTGCAGCTTTCGGACGGGAGGTATCGCAGGAAGGATGCACAGTGCGGACTTCGACGTGGTGGATGAGGAGCTGGCTTACCTGATGACGGCCAAGATTTTCGCCCTGGGGGCTTACCGCTTCCTGAAGGATGGAGCGAAGGCGGCGAAAAAAGTGGTAGAAGACTATCGACCCGTTTTTACCAGGGAGGAGTACGTGGCCTATATGGATTCCCAGATCCGAACCGAAGTGCGGGCCGGGGAGCGGTTGGAAGAGTTGGCTGGGAACAAGGCTGACAAATAAGTGGGCGAACTGCGGCTCTCAGCGGAATAGGGATCGGACGAGGGAAATGAGGCCGAAACAGAACAATGCGCCCACTACTGCCGCCGCCTCGCAGCCGAAGAGAATGATGAGTGCCGATGAAATCAGATAACCTAAGGGATCTGGCCCTACGCCGGGAGCCTGCAGGCCCATGGACAGGGTATAGATGATTTCGCAGGCGATGCAGCCCAGAAGGCTCATGGCGAAAGGCAGGAGCCAGAGGATGGGCCGTTCCACCTGAAAGCAGAGAACCAGTTCCAGGGCAAAAAAGTAAACGAAGGAGATTTTCAAGGCGATATCGTTCAGCGTCCCGCCCGACAGGACGTCCAGGATCACGAGAAACGCACCCGGCACAATGGAAAACAGCGTCGCAATGGTTACGGCGGAAAGAGCTGGATGACGGTCGGAAAAGTCTTGGATCATGGAATACCTCCCTTGTGTTGGGTGGAGAAAGACAAAACGGTTACAGAATCATTATATTGCTTTTGGGGAAAATTGCAAGGCAATTCATTTCCTATATAATTCAGGTAACTTGTTTACCATACAGTTCAGGAGGAGAAAAAGGATGGATCAGAATTATAAGTTGCTTATTTCCTATGATGGCACCCGTTATCATGGCTGGGAGGCCAAGCCGGATGCGGAGATGACGATTCAAGGGAAGCTGGAGTCGGTGTTGGAAAAAATGGCGGGAGCGCCGGTGAAGGTGATCGGTGCGGGAAGGACGGATGCGGGAGTTCACGCCAGGGGCATGGTGGCCAACGTGCACCTCGATACGGAAATGAGCGAGGACAAAATTCGGAACTATTTGAACCGCTATTTGCCGGAGGATATCTGTGTGCTGGAGGTGAAGGCCGCTTCGGAGCGGTTTCATGCCAGATATAACGCCACGGGGAAGACCTACCGCTACAGTTGTTACAGCGGCCCCCTGAAGCCGGTGTTCAATCGGAAGTACGTTTGCGTGCTGGAGAACGAGCCCAACCTGGAGCTGATGCGGAAGGCTGCGGCATACCTGACGGGGGAGCATGATTTCGCCAGTTTCTGCGGAAATCCCCGGATGAAAAAGTCTACCGTATGTAACATCACCTCCATTGAAATCACAAGAAGCGGCGCTTATCTGAATTTCACCTATCAGGGCGACAGATTTTTGCGCTACATGGTCCGCATCCTCACCGGAACCCTGTTGGAGGTGGGCTCCGGCAAACGCTCGCCGGAGAGCATGGAGGCGGTGCTTGCGGCCAAAAAACGCTCGGAGGCCGGATATTTGATGCCGCCTCAGGGACTGTGCCTCATGGAAGTGCGCTATTTTTGAGGGAAAAAACATCGGCTGAGACGGGAGGGATGAATCATGCCCCTGATAATCGTGAGAAATGATATCACGAAAATGAAGGTGGATGCCATTGTAAACGCCGCCAACCAGACCCTGCTGGGCGGCGGGGGAGTCGATGGCGCAATCCATCATGCCGCAGGGCCGGGACTTCTCGCCGAGTGCCGGACGCTGGGCGGCTGTGAGACCGGCAGCGCCAAGCTTACCGGAGCGTATCGTCTGCCCTGCAAGTACGTGATACATACCGTGGGACCCCGCTGGCGGGGAGGAAACCATGGGGAGCGGGACAAGCTGGTGTCCTGTTACCGCACGTCCCTGACCCTCGCCGCAGAGAACGAGTGCGAAACCGTGGCGTTCCCCCTGATTTCCTCCGGCATCTATGGTTATCCGAAGGACAAGGCCCTGAAGGTCGCCATCGATACCATCAGCGATTTCCTTTTCGAGCACGATATGACTGTCTATATCGTGATCTATGACAGGGCGGCGTATCAGATCGGGGAAAAACTGTTCCAGGATATCGCAGAGTACATCGATGATCATTATGTCGAGGAACACACCGACAGCCGCAGGGAGCAAAGCAGGAGCCTGCTCCTTGAGGAGAGCGAAAACATAGTTTTTGAGGAAAGCAGTGACGCATCCTCTGGGGAGAGCAAGGACGCATTCCCCATGGAGAGCGAACCATCTGACGGTGCCTCATTGGCGTCTGCTTTTCAAGGTCCTGCCAAGAAGAAGTCGAGTCGGCTGCAATTCGTAAAGCCCGATACGGCGGCCCCAACTGCGAAGCCTGACGCAAAGGCTCCGGCCGTAAAATCAGACGCAGCGTTCCTGGCTGTGAAGCCCGGTGCAAAGGTTCCGGCCGTAAAGCCTGATGTGGCGGCCCCGATGTCGAAACCCGGCAAGGCCCTGACCATAAAGCCCGGAGTAGCCCCGGCTGAGAAGTGCAGTGCGGCCCCGGCTGCGTTCACCCTGGACGAAGCGGTTCGGATGATGGACGAGAGCTTTTCGGAAATGCTGCTTCGAAAGATAGACGAGAGCGGCATCACGGACGCTCAATGCTATAAAAAAGCGAACATTGACCGCAAGCTGTTTTCCAAGATACGGAGCGACAAATTCTACAAACCTAGCAAGCCTACGGTCCTGGCCTTCGCCATCGCCCTGGAGCTCTCGCTGGACGAGACCCGGGAAATGTTGATGAAGGCTGGGTTTGCCTTATCCCACAGCAATAAGTTCGACATTATCGTGGAATTTTTCATCAGTCACAAAAATTACAATATTTTTGAAATCAACGAAGCGCTGTTCGCCTTTGACCAGAGCCTCCTGGGAGCATAGGCGCTGCGATTTTATATACCAGCGAGGCAGAGGAATAATTTATGGACTTGAACAAAATATTGAACGATATAATAAATACCTATGGGAAAAACGAAGGTTACAGTGTTCCGGACATTTCATGATCTGATGAAAACATGGTAGGAAGATATGCGGAGTATCAGTATTGGAATAATCGTATCATTGTGAGTCGGCTGTTGAACACGGACAAGGTTTCAGAAAGAGCTGTTGCTTCCGTCATATACCATGAATATAAACATCAGCCAATGGCAGAGCATACAAAGGAATTTGAAAAGGCCATGCGTCTTTTTGACGGGTACGACAAAGTAAATAAAGAGCTGACAAGTTACTTTGAAGAACTTTCAGAGTACCCGCCAGCAAAAACGCAGGACACAAAAATGGAAAACAAAAGTGCCTTGATTTTACGGATGCGTTATGACAAAAACGATGAAGACTCTTATTGGAAGGCGCTGGAGTATTTTGACCATCGTATTGTAGGATGCTGCGATCCTGATTTGCCCGAAGAATATGAGGGCAGGTTTGAGCAAGTCATCTTCACAGTAGACGCAAATGGTCATTCGTTTATAACGGGATGGGCAAGAAACGTAATTCTTCATGCGAGACCCCGGCACATAGATATGAAAAAATACCAATATGGAGAAATGGACTATCACTTTAAGTACAAGCGTAATGATGGGCAAATTCTTTTACCTTCTGGGGTGCTTGATCTAGGTACATTAGATTCGATGCCCCAACAGTATATTCAAAAAGGGATCTGCAGGTTAGAAGCGCTTGGTAAGGAAGATGCGAAAAATGTGATAGAAGCAATCAATCTGTATGATCTTGATGTTCACGAACTCGGTCTTGACGATAATGCGATTGATTGCGAGGCGATTGCGATAGAGGCAACGGATGCAAAAGAACTCATTGAGCTTGCGCATAAAGCGGATAGTGCCTTCCGAAGTTTGTGGATTTTGAATAAGGCAGTAAGGCTCCATCCGGGATATGTGACTTTGCTTGAACGGGCAATGGCTAAAGAAGCGTGTGGACTTCTTGACAACGCTGTTGTAGATGTTGCGCTTGCTTTGTCCTACTCGCCGGAAATGGCAAATACAAAATTCACGGACACTTGGGTAAAAAAATTTTGTACGAACTGTATCGGAGGTCACAGGCTCTATATCCAGGACGAAAACCAACCATAAGGAAACGAGATTGAACATGAGAATTGCAACAATTCATTCGCAAAAATAATTGTCGCTTGCCAGGCGACCTCTTCGAAGGTCATTTGTTCTAAAATGTAGTTGTAAGGTGAAGCCGTACAACAATAGGGTGAAATCCTACAACTACATTTTTTAACGGAGGGAATGACCATGAAGAAAAACTTAACGGAAATCGTATTTATCCTTGACCGCAGCGGCTCCATGAGCGGTCTGGAAGCGGACACCATCGGCGGATTTAATTCCATGCTTGAAAAACAGAAACGGGCGGAAGGCGAAGCGCTGATCTCCACAGTCCTTTTTGACAATTCCAGCGAGGTGCTGCATGACCGGGCGGACGTTCAGGCAGTCAGGCCCCTGACCGACCAGGACTATTCCGTGGGAGGGTGTACCGCCCTGTTGGACGCCATCGGCGGAGCCATCCATCACATCGGGAACGTTCACAAGTACGCACGGGAGGAAGACGTGCCGGAGCATACCCTGTTCGTCATCACCACGGACGGGATGGAAAATGCGAGCCGCCGCTATTCCGCCGACCGGGTCAGGCAGATGATCGAAAGGCAGAAGACGAAATACGGCTGGGAGTTCCTTTTCCTGGGAGCGAACATCGATGCCGTCGAGACCGCAAGGGGATTTGGAATTTCTGAGGACCGGGCCGTGAACTTCCACAATGACAGTCAGGGCACGCAGCTCAATTACGAAGTCTTAAGCGAGACCATCTGCAAGATGCGGGCGTCAACCCCTATCACCGCCGATTGGAAACAGCGCATCGACGAGGACTACCGCAAGAGAAAGAATAAGAAATAACGAAAGGAGAAGTTGGGTTATGATCGGAGCGATCATCGGGGACATCGTTGGGTCCCGTTTTGAATGGAACAATCACAGGAACAAGGAATTTGAACTTTTTACAACAGAGTGCGAGCCAACGGACGATTCCATCATGACCCTGGCAATCGCAAAGGCCATTGTCTCCTGCAACGGAGAATATGCCGATCTCGGAGAGAAGGCCGTTTATTGGATGCGCAGGATCGGCCAGCCCTACCCCTCTTGCGGATACGGCGGGCGCTTTTACAGCTGGATGTATTCCGATGATCCACAGCCTTATTTCAGTTATGGAAACGGAGCGGCCATGCGGGTGAGCGCCTGCGGCTTCCTGGCAGGAAGCCTGGAGGAGGCGAAGAAGCTGTCCAAGGCCGTTACGGAAGTCACCCACAATCACCCGGAGGGCATCAAGGGTGCCGAAGCCACTGCGGCGGCAATTTACCTCGCCAGGACCGGCAGGTCCTTAGGCGAGATCCGCAGCGCAATGGAGGCATATTATCCCCTGGATTTCACGCTGGACGGCATCCGCAGCACCTATCGGTTCAACGAAACTTGTCAGGAAACCGTGCCCCAGGCCATTGAGGCGTTCTTGGAGTCTGTGAGCTTTGAAGACGCCATACGGAACGCAATTTCCATCGGAGGGGACAGCGACACCCTGGCGGCGATCACCGGCGGGATGGCCGAGGCCTATTATGGAGTGCCCGACGAGATTCGGCGCACGGCGGAGAAATTTCTCAACCCGGAGCTTCTGGAAATTTTGCACGAGGCGGAGGATTTTATTTTTAAGCAGAGCAGTTTTTAGTTGAAGTTTTTGCTCCTAAGCGGAAAACTTTATTTTTAAGAGGAACGGTCTTTTCCTTAAGAAGGACGGTCTTAAAAATAGAAATATGAGGGATTTGAAAAGTGACTATGAATGATTATCAAGAACTTTTTCAGGGGCTGCATCCTGGTTTTTTCCAGGAAGAAAATATTCGGACCCTGCCGGAAGACTGGGTTTTCACGGAACTGATCATGGATCTGCACGAGCCTGTGCCGGATGTGCCGCAGCTCCATTTTCCCGGAAGGATCATATTTGGTGAATATCACGGGGAGATTGCAGCGCTTCGGGACACAGTCGCCCGGGTAGAAGAAGGTTGGGTGCGGTATTTCACGGAAGGGAATCGGTATTATTGCGCCTTTGACGGGGAAAAAATCGTTGCCTTTTGCCACCTTTCTGACATGGGTCGGATTCGGGGCCTCCATATCGGCGGTCCCGGCTGCGTCGGAACCATACCGGAATACCGCAGGCAGGGCATCGGTCTGGAAATGGTGCGGCGGGCCACGGAAATATTCCGACGGGAAGGCTTTGATTTTTCCTGGATTCATTACACAGATTTGGAAAATTGGTATCGGAAATTGGGTTACAGGCCGGTTCTTTGGTGGAACAGCGGCGGTTTTTGCAGAGCGGCGGAATAAAAATAGTTGACACCTATTTCCCGGCGTGCTATTATTTTTTCAAGATTACCAGGGTTCCTGCGAACCTATAGGAACCCTGCAATTTACCAAAGAGAAATCAAATAGCTTTTCTGAGCTTCTACCGTGTGAAGCCGCATTTTGTGCAGTTTCTAGCTTTTGGCCTGCGCATCCCGTGCAGTCCTTTGCTTTTGGTATGCGCTTCCTGTAGCCTCACACTTCCCGGCGATCTCCGCCACGGATTCTCAGAAGAAATTGACAACGCAACACAACGTCATGAGAATGCGGGCGAAACGGAAAGGCCGGGCCAGGGAAGCACTATCCTCCCGTTCTGTTTTGCACCGCAGGAAACACAATTCAGAATGGAGGGGACTTATGAAGATTTCCAGGATTTTTGTACGAAAAGTGGGTAGGCTGCACGTCAGGCGCAACGTGAAGGACCGACTGTTCCGCTACATATTCGAACGGGACAGGGAAGCGCTCCTGCAGCTGTACAACGCCCTGAACGGCACGGACTACCGGGAGGCGCAGGCCCTCAAGATCATGACCATGGAGAACGTGATTTATTTGTCCAT